>NZ_JASCPN010000170.1:0-277 GCF_029960155.1 Pseudomonas sp. PS01300
TGTCACCCCAGTTTTTGCAGCGGGAGGAACATCGGATGTTCTCAGCGGCCAACCAGCCCCATTTCACCCTGACCCTGGACGGGGTCGACAGCGACTTTCAGGTGCTGTCGTTCAGCGGGCGCGAAGCGCTCAGCCAGCCGTTCGAATTCGAACTGGAGCTGGTCAGTGAACGGGCGTCGCTGAACCTCGAATCCCTCCTGCACACGCTCGCCTTCCTGCAGCTGTCGCCCAGCGGCAGCGGCATTCACGGGCTGGTCTACAGCGCCGCGCAGGGCGA
>NZ_JASCPN010000171.1:0-273 GCF_029960155.1 Pseudomonas sp. PS01300
TGATCGCGTCTTCGAGCTTGGTGGTGAAATAGTGCTCCTGGGTGCCGGCCGCCGAGGTGCGGTACCAGTGGATGACGATTTCGGTCAGGCGCTCGCCGGAGGTCAGCGCGGCCAGCAGCAGGGGCGACGCCTTGTCGAAGACCTTGGTGATGACCACCGGCTTGTGCACGCGCTGGCCGGTCGGCTGACCGGACTGCGGGTCGCGCGGGATGATCACTTCGTGGTTGAAGCCCTGGACCATGACCTGGTCTTCGTGGCCTTCCTGGTAGGTGT
>NZ_JASCPN010000172.1:0-270 GCF_029960155.1 Pseudomonas sp. PS01300
TCTGTTGGGCATGACGGTCGATCAGCATGAACTGCTGGCCTACGAGCGCGATGACCTGCACCGCGAGGTTGTGCGGCATCAGGGCAACAGGTTGAGCCAGACTCAGGCGTGGGACCCGGCGGGGCGCTTGCAGGAACAGCTGTTGGGCAGCCAGGACGGCAAATCGACCCTGCTCAAGCGTGAGTATCAGTACGACGCGGTAGGCCAGCTGACCGACATCCACGACACCCGTCGTGGTCATCTGGCCTACCAGTACGACCCGATTGGCCG
>NZ_JASCPN010000173.1:0-269 GCF_029960155.1 Pseudomonas sp. PS01300
GCTTCGCGCCCGCTGAACGACAGCACCTGAAAGTCGCTGTCGACCCCGTCCAGGGTCAGGGTGAAATGGGGCTGGTTGGCCGCTGAGAACATCCGATGTTCCTCCCGCTGCAAAAACTGGGGTGACATGCTGCCCCGGCCATGCTGGCTGGCCGGGGCAGTGAACTAACGCAGGCTTAGCCGGCGACCGGGGTACGCCAGTCGTCCGAGCCGGAGGTACCGGACACTTCGTGGGTCCAGGTGATCTTGCGGTAGGTGAAGTGCACGTCT
>NZ_JASCPN010000174.1:0-264 GCF_029960155.1 Pseudomonas sp. PS01300
GTTTGAACGCCGATGGCGTCTGGTTGAGCACGGTGACCCCCTGCTCGCACAGCAACTGGAAGAACTCTTCCGGTGCCCGGCTGGTGGCCTGCGGCACGATGACCAGCCTGCCGCCATACAGCAGCGCGCCAAAGATTTCCCACACCGAGAAGTCGAAGGCATAGGAGTGGAACAGGCTCCACACGTCACTCGGCCCGAAGTTGAACCAGTGTTCGGTGGCGGCAAACAGGCGTAGCACGTTGTGGTGCGCGAGCAACGCGCCCT
>NZ_JASCPN010000175.1:0-257 GCF_029960155.1 Pseudomonas sp. PS01300
ACCGCACCTCGGCGGCCGGCACCCAGGAGCACTATTTCACCACCAAGCTCGAAGACGCGATCATCGTCGACATCAAGGACTACATGCACAACTGCCAGGACCCGGCCAACGCGCACTTCACCCACCTCGAAGACGTGCACTTCACCTACCGCAAGATCACCTGGACCCACGAAGTGTCCGGTACCTCCGGCTCGGACGACTGGCGTACCCCGGTCGCCGGCTAAGCCTGCGTTAGTTCACTGCCCCGGCCAGCCAGC
>NZ_JASCPN010000176.1:0-255 GCF_029960155.1 Pseudomonas sp. PS01300
AGCGAATCAAAGAGCTTGAGCAGCAGCTTGAGCTGATGAGCCAGAAGGCCCAGTTCTTTGAAACGGTCGTTGATGTTCTGAAAAATGACTATGGTGTCTCGGTCGTAAAAAAGCGATCCGGCAAGTCGTCTCGCAAGGTCAAGTCGCAGGACTGAGCATTGCCAGGGCTTGTCAGTTTCTAGGCATCAGTCGACAGGCTTACTACAAGCGCAACCGAGCTGCTGATGGCAAAGAGCGCCAGGCAGATCGGGTGGT
>NZ_JASCPN010000177.1:0-255 GCF_029960155.1 Pseudomonas sp. PS01300
ACGTGATGTCGGTTACCCAAACCTTGTTGGGTTCCACAACATCGAACTGGCGCTTCAGCAAATTGGGTGAGACGACCGCTGGCTTACCGCCGTACTTTCCAGGGCGGCGTCGATAACCTGTCTGAGAACGCAGCCCTTCAAGACGCATCAGCCTCGCCACACGATGACGACCACAATCCTCACCGACCTCGCGCAGATCGTCGTGGATTTTGCGATAGCCATAAACGCCGCCGCTCTCCAGCCAGGAATGCTTGA
>NZ_JASCPN010000178.1:0-255 GCF_029960155.1 Pseudomonas sp. PS01300
GGGGGGGGGGGGGGGGGGGGGGGGGGGGGGGGGGGGGGGGGGGGGGGGGGGGGGGGGGGGGGGGGGGGGGGGGGGGGGGGGGGGGGGGGGGGGGGGGGGGGGGGGGGGGGGGGGGGGGGGGGGGGGGTGGGGGGGGGGGGGGGGGGGGGGGGGGGGGGGGGGGGGGGGGGGGGGGGGGGGGGGGGGGGGGGGGGGGGGGGGGGGGGGGGGGGGGGGGGGGGGGGGGGGGGGGGGGGGGGGGGGGGGGGGGGGGGG
>NZ_JASCPN010000179.1:0-255 GCF_029960155.1 Pseudomonas sp. PS01300
ACCACCCGATCTGCCTGGCGCTCTTTGCCATCAGCAGCTCGGTTGCGCTTGTAGTAAGCCTGTCGACTGATGCCTAGAAACTGACAAGCCCTGGCAATGCTCAGTCCTGCGACTTGACCTTGCGAGAGGACTTGCCGGATCGCTTTTTTACGACCGAGACACCATAGTCATTTTTCAGAACATCAACGACCGTTTCAAAGAACTGGGCCTTCTGGCTCATCAGCTCAAGCTGCTGCTCAAGCTCTTTGATTCGCT
>NZ_JASCPN010000017.1:0-84475 GCF_029960155.1 Pseudomonas sp. PS01300
GGCAACAGTCGAGCGCAGCGTTTGGCCCATCGCGGGTTAAGCTCGCTCCCACAGTGTGTTCGCTGGCCCTTGTGGGAGCGGGCTTGACCCGCGATGGGGGCTTCAGGCCGGCAACAGAATCCCGAAGGTATTGGCCCCCGCCTGGCTGCGGGCAAACACGCTGCCGCCATGCATCAGCGCAATCGCCTTGACGATCGCCAGCCCCAGCCCATGGTTGCCCACGGCGCTGTTGCTGCGCGCGGCATCCACCCGGTAGAAGCGCTCGAACAGGCGAGGCAGGTGCACGGCCTCGATGGCCGGGCCCGGGTTGCTCACGGCAATGCATACCTGCTCGCCCTGACGCTCGATATGCACCTGGATCACCTGCTGGCGGGCCGTGTGCTGCACCGCATTGTTGAGCAGGTTGATCAGCGCCCGGCGCAACTGCGCCTTCTCGATGCGCGCCCGTGCATCGCCGCTGACCTGCACCCGTACCTGGGCGTCCTCGAGGATGTAGTCCAGGTAGTCCAGGGTGGTCGCCACTTCCTCGGCCAGCGAGCTGCTGGTCAGCGCGGTGGCCTTGTTGCCCTGGTCGGCACTGGCCAGGAACAGCATGTCGTTGACGATGCTGCGCAGCCGCTCCAGTTCCTCCAGGTTCGATTGCAGTACCTCGAAGTAATGTTCGGCGCTGCGACCGCGGGTCAGCGCCACCTGGGTCTGGCCGATCAGGTTGGTCAGGGGCGAGCGCAGCTCATGGGCCACGTCGGCATTGAACCCCTCCAGGCGTGAATAGGCCTGCTCGACCCGCTCCAGGGTGGCATTGAAGGTGCCGGCGAACTGTTGCAGCTCTGGCGGCAGGTCGGCCGCATACAGGCGTGCGCTCAGGTGCGGTGGCGCCAGTTGCTGGGCCTCGGCCGAGAGCGCCCGCAGCGGGCGCAGGCCGATACGCGCGGCCCAGTAGCCCAGGGCCGAGGCCAGCAGCACGCCGATCACCGCCAGGCTGATCAATGCCCCCAGCAGGGTGTGCTGGGTGTGCCAGAAGGTTTCGGTATCGATGCCGAGCAGAAAGCGCAGGGCAGGGCGCCGGTCCAGCGCCGGCAGCTCGCTCACCAGCACCTTGTACGGGTACGGCCGACCCTCCAGCTGCAGGTCGCGCATGCCCAGCGGGCCGGCGGCAAAGTCGCGTAGCGCGGCGTCGGGCTGGCCGTACTCGTAGTGCGCGTCGCCACTCACCACCCAGAAGCGGATACGCCGGTCTTCCTCGCTCAGCAGGTTGAGCTTGTTGGTGATCTTGGCCCAGTGCTCCCGGGTGCCATAGCGGGTCAGCGCCGATTCCAGCACGCTGTAGCGGGCGTCCAGCTCGGCCTCCGGCAGCAGGTCGAGGCTGCGGTCGACCTGTTTGTACAGGGCACCGCCGATCAACAGGAACACGCCCAGCGCCACCAGGCTGAACAGCAGGCTCAGGCGCAGGGCGATGGAGTTAGTGCGCACGGCTTTCCAGTACATAGCCCATGCCTCGGATGGTGTGCAGCAGCTTGGTCTCGAACGGGCCGTCGAGCTTGGCGCGCAGGCGCTTGATGGCGACTTCCACCACGTTGGCGTCGCTGTCGAAGTTGATGTCCCACACCAGCTCGGCAATCGCGGTCTTGGACAGGATCTCGCCCTGGCGGCGCGCCAGCACGTTGAGCAGCGAGAACTCCTTGGCGGTCAGTTCCAGGCGCTGGCCGGCGCGGCTGGCCTTGCGGCTGATCAGGTCCACCCACAGGTCCGCGACCTGGATCTGCACCGGCTCGTGCCCGCCGCTGCGGCGGGTCAGCGCCTGCAGGCGCGCCACCAGTTCGAGGAACGAGAACGGCTTGCCCAGGTAGTCGTCGGCGCCTTCGCGCAGGCCGCGGATGCGGTCTTCGACGCGCTCGCGGGCGGTGAGCATGATCACCGGCGTCTGCTTGCGTGCACGCAGGGCGCGCAGTACGCCGTAGCCATCCAGGCCCGGCAGCATCACGTCGAGCACGATCACCGAGTAGTCGCCCTCGAGGGCCAGGTGCAGGCCCTCGATGCCGTCCGGGGCGAGGTCCACGGTAAAGCCTTGTTCGGTGAGGCCGCGATGCAGGTAGTCGGCGGTCTTCTGTTCGTCTTCGATAATCAGCACGCGCATGGTCGGCTCTCAGTTCTCGATCGGCCGGGCCGCCGGCAGGTCGTTGCGGCGGCGGTGGAACAGGCGCTCCAGGGCCAAGTATATGACCGGCGTGGTGAACAGTGTCAGCGCCTGGCTGACCAGCAGCCCGCCCACCACCGCGATGCCCAGCGGCTGGCGCAGCTCGGCCCCGGCCCCGGCGCCGAGCATCAGTGGCACCGCGCCCAGCAGGGCGGCCAGGGTGGTCATGATGATCGGACGAAAGCGCGTCAGGCACGCCTCGTGGATCGCCGCCTCTGGCGCAAGCCCGCGCTGGCGCTGGGCTTCCAGGGCAAAGTCGATGAGCAGGATGCCGTTCTTCTTGACGATGCCGATCAGCAGCACCACGCCGATCAGGCCCATGATGGTGAAGTCCTGGCCCATCAGCCACAGCAGCGCCAGTGCGCCAAGGCCCGCCGAAGGCAGGGTGGAGATGATGGTCAGCGGGTGCACGAAGCTCTCGTAGAGCACCCCCAGAATGATGTACACCGCCACCAGCGCGGCCAGGATCAGCCACGGCTGGCTCGACAGCGAACTCTGGAAGGCCTGGGCCGCGCCCTGGAAGGTGCCGATGATCGAGGCCGGCATGCCCAGCTCGCGCTGGGTGCGTTCGAGGATGCTCACCGCATCGCCCAGGGCCACCCCCGGTGCCAGGTTGAACGACAGGTTGGCGGCCGGGAACAGCCCGTCGTGGCTGATCGACAGCGGCCCGGTGCTGGGCGCCGCGACCTTGGCCAGCGCTGCCAGCGGCACCATCTCGCCACTGAGGGGCGAGCGCAGGTAGAAGTAGGCCAGGCTCTCGGCCTTGCCACGCTGGCGTGCATCGATTTCCAGGATCACCTTGTACTGGTTGGTCTCGGTCTGGAACTCGCTGATCTGACGCTGGCCGAAGGCGTCGTACAGCGCCTGGTCGACGTCGGCGGTGGTCAGGCCGAAACGCGCGGCGGCCTGGCGGTCGATGTCGATGCGGGTCACGCTGGCGCCCAGCTGCAGGTCGTTGGACAGGTCGCGGAACGCCGGGTTGGCGTGCAGGCGTTCGGTCAGGCGCTGGGTCCACAGGTTGAGCGCCGGGCCGTCGTTGCTCTTGAGCACGTACTGGTACTGGCTGCGGCTGGGCCCAGAGCTGAGGTTGATGTCCTGCCCGGCCCGCAGGTACAGCACCAGGCCCGGCACCTGGGCGGCCTTGGGGCGCAGCCGGTCGATGAACTCACTGGCCGACACGTCGCGCTGGGCAGGGTCCTTGAGGGCGATCCAGAAGCGCCCGTTGGCGATGGTCTGGTTGCTGCCGGTAACCCCCACCGAGTGCGAGAACGCGCGTACCGCAGGGTCGGCCTCGATGATCTTCGCCAGCGCCTGGTGCTTGCGCACCATGTCCGGGTACGACACGTCGGCCGCGGCCTCGGTGGTGCCGAGGATGAAGCCGGTGTCCTGCACCGGAAAGAAGCCCTTGGGAATGGCCACGTAGCCGCCGATGGCCAGGGCCAGGGTCACGAAGAACAGCCCGAGCATCAGCCGCTGGTGCGCCAGGGCCCTGACCAGCAGCCGATCGTAACCGGCCACCAGGCGTTCGCCGAAGGTCGGCGCGGCGTGCTCGGGGTGTTGCGGGCGGCGCATGAACAGCGCGCACAGGGTCGGCGCCAGGGTCAGCGAGACCACCACCGAAATCAGGATGGTGGAGGTGGCGGTGAGGGCGAACTCCTTGAACAGCCGCCCCACCACGCCCCCCATGAACAGCAGCGGGATGAACGCGGCCACCAGCGAGAAGCTGATCGAGACCACGGTGAAGCCGATTTCGCCGGCGCCCTTGAGGGCAGCCGTGCGGCTGTCGTCGCCGGCCTCCAGGTGCCGGTGGATGTTTTCCACCACCACGATGGCATCGTCCACCACAAACCCCACGGCGATGACGATGGCCACCAGGGTCAGGTTGTTCAGGCTGAAGCCGAACAGGTACATCAGCGCGAAGCTGGCCACCAGCGATACCCCCAGCACGCTGGAGACGATCAGCGTGGCCGACCACTGGCGCAGGAACAGCGCCATGACCGCGATCACCAGCAGCACGGCGATCAGCAGGGTGATCTCCACCTCGTGCAGCGAGGCGCGGATGGTCTGGGTGCGGTCGCTGAGCACCGACACCTGCACCGATGCCGGGAGCATTTCCTCCAGGTGCGGCAGCGCCTGCATGACCCGGTCCACGGTGTCGACGATGTTGGCCCCGGGCTGGCGGAACACCACCAGGTTGAGGCCTTCCTGGTCGCCGGACCAGGCTTTGACATAGGCGTTTTCGGCGCCGTTGATGACCGTGGCCACGTCCTTGAGGTGCACCGGGGCGCCGTCGCGGTAGGCGACGATGAGCTGGGCGTATTCATCGGGGTGGAACAACTGGTCGTTGGTGGCCAGGGTCGACACGCTGCTGTCGCCGTACAGCGCGCCCTTGGCCAGGTTGAGGCTGGTCTGCTGGATGGCCTGGCGCAGGTCGGCCAGGGTCAGGCCGATGGCGGCGAGTTTTTCCGGCTGGGCCTGCACGCGAATCGCCGGGCGCTGCTGGCCGGTGATGTTGACCAGCCCGACCCCGTCGATCTGGCTCAGCTGGCGTGCCAGCAGGGTTTCGGCGTAGTCGCTCAGTTCGTTGGCCGGCATCTGCGCGGAGCTGACGGTCATGATCAGCACCGGGCTGTCGGCCGGGTTGACCTTGCGCCAGGTGGGCAGGCTCGGCATGTCCTGGGGCAGGCGCGAGGAGGCGGTGTTGATCGCGGCCTGGACTTCCTGGGCGGCGGTGTCGATGTTCTTGTCGAGGGTGAACTGCAGGATCAGGCTGGTGGAGCCCAGTGCGCTGCTGGAGGTCATCTGGGTCATGCCGGGGATGGCGCTGAACTGCACCTCCAGCGGGGTGGCCACCGACGAGGCCATGGTCTCGGGGCTGGCGCCGGGCAGCTGCGCGCTGACCTGAATGGTGGGGAAGTCCGCCTCGGGCAGCGGTGCCACCGGCAACTGCGGGAACGCCACCACGCCCAGCAGCACCAGGGCGAAGGTCAGCAGCAGGGTGGCCACCGGGCGGTCGATGCACCACGCACTGATCGAGCTGCGCCCGCTCATGGCTGCACACCGCTGCCGGCAACATCGTCGCCGACGGGCGCGGCGGGCGGGGCTGCCAGCACCTCGACCCGGGCGCCGGGCCTGAGCCGCGACTGCCCGTCGGCCACCAGCGTGTCGTTGACCGCTACGCCGCTGATCACGTTGAGGTTGCTGTCCTGATACAGCACCTTGACCGGCACCACCGCGACCTTGTCGCCCTCGACGCGGTACACGAAGTGCTGGTCGATGCCCCGCTGCACCACGCCGGGGGGCACCACCAGCGCATCGCGCTGGATGCTGGTCTGGATCTTCAGGCTCACCAGTTGCCCCGGCCACAGGCGGGCCTGGGCATTGTCGAACGCGGCCTTGGCGCGCAGGGTGCCGGTGTTGGCGGCGATCTGGTTGTCGATCAGGCTCAGGTGCCCTTCACCCAGCAGCAGGCCGCCGCTGTCGCCGTTGCCTTCGAGGTAGGCACGGATCGGCGCCGGGGGTTCGGCGGCCACCAGCCCCTGCAGGGTCGGCAGCCATTGCTGCGGCACGGCGAACTCCACCGCAATGGGGTCGATCTGGGTCACGCTGAACAGGCCCTGGGCGTCGCTGGTGCGCACCAGGTTGCCTTCGTCGATGTTGCGAATGCCCACCCGTCCGGTGACCGGCGAGCGGATCTGGGTGTACGACAACTGCACCTTGGCCGCTGCGATCGCTGCCTGGTTGCCGAGGATGCTTGCCTTGAGCTGGTTGACCAGCGCCTGCTGCTGGTCGAGGGTCTGGCGCGAGATGCCGTTGTCTTCGCTGAGCAGGCGGTAGCGCCTGAGGTCGACCTCGGCCACCTGCTGCTGGGCCTGGCTCTGGCCCAGTTGCGCCTGGGCCTGCTCGAGGCTGGCGCGGATGCTGCGGTCATCCAGGGTGGCCAGCAGGTCACCGGCCTGCACCGGCTGGCCCTCCTTGACCAGGATCCGGGTCAGCACGCCCTCCACCTGGGGGCGGATCTGCACGCTGTGCAGCGACTGCACCGCGCCGATGGCGCTGAGGTAGTGCGGCACATCCTGCTGCTGCACCTGGATCACACTGACCGGGGTGGCCACGGGCATGGCCGGTGGGCTGGCCGTGTGGCGACCGAAAGTCAGGTACAGCGCCAGGCCCAGCAGCAACGCTATCAGGCCGAAAAAAAACACTCGAGAGCTGGAAATTCGCATGCGTGCACGGCGCCAGGGCAGAAAAAGGAGGGCTGTCAGTAGGTTATAGCTGCTACTGGGGGTCAGCAGTGTGACGCCCACCTGTCAGCGCTGTCAGCTGGCAGATGGCCAAGTGCCAATAGTCTGCGCTGGATCAAGGTTTTACTAAATGTTGCCCCGTAGAGTCTCTCGCCCTGCCGCCCCTCCACCTATAAAAACGCGAGCGCTTTCGATGAAGAGCAATCTGCCTGTGACCGGCCGCAATGTAGATTACCCCGGTGACGCGAATATCCTTTCCACCACCGATCTGACCAGCGCCATTACCTATGCCAACGAGGATTTTCTCAAGGTCAGCGGGTTCGAGCGCGACGAGCTGATTGGCCAGTTGCACCATGTGGTACGCCATCCCGACATGCCTTCCCAGGCCTTTGCGCAGATGTGGCAGACCCTCAAGGCCGGCCGCTCGTGGATGGGGCTGGTGAAGAACCGCTGCAAGAATGGCGACCATTACTGGGTCAGCGCATTCGTGTCGCCGGTCACCAGCCAGGGCCAGACGGTGGAGTACCAGTCGGTGCGCACCAAGCCCACCCCGGCGCAGGTGGAGGCCGCCGAAAGTTGCTATGCACGCTTGCGCCAGCAGCGCCCGTTGCCCTGGTGGCAACGCCTGCCGCGCCCTGGCCTGGCGTTGCAGCTGGGGCTGGGCACAGGCCTGGTGCTGGCAGTGGTGCTGGGCACCAGCCGCCTGCTGTTGCCGGCGCTGCCGTGGCAGTGGCTGCTGGAGCTGGTGGCCGCCGGTGGGCTCAGTGCGCTGCTGGTGTCGGTGCTGCTGCGCCCACTGGAACAACTACGGGTGCGGGCGCAGTCGATTGCCGACAACCCGTTGAGCCAGCAGTTGTATACCGGCAAGGCGGGCGCCGTGGGGCAGATCGAGTTCGCCCTGCTGATGCTCGAGGCGCAGATCGGGGCGGTGGTGGGGCGCATTGGCGACACCTCGCAGCGCCTGGCCGGCCACACCGCAGAGCTGGCCCAGCACCTGCAGCACAGCCACACCACCACCCTGGGCCAGCAGGGCGAGGCCGATCAGGTGGCGGCGGCAATCAACCAGATGACCACCAGCGTGGCCGAGGTGGCCAGCAATGCCCAGCAGGCTTCGGAGGCCGCCGAGCATGCCGAGGATGCCACCCAGAATGGTCATCAGCTGGTGGACCGCAGCCGCAGCAGCATCCTCGAACTGGCCAGCGCACTGAGCGCTGCCACCGAGGTTATCCACACCCTGGAAGGCCACAGCATGGAAATTTCCGGGGTGCTGTCGGTTATCCACAGCATCGCCGAGCAGACCAACCTGCTGGCACTGAACGCGGCCATCGAGGCGGCGCGGGCGGGGGATCAGGGGCGTGGCTTTGCGGTGGTCGCCGATGAGGTGCGCGGCCTGGCCAAGCGCACGGCCGAGTCCACCGGCGAAATCCAGCGCATGATCAGCGCCTTGCAGCGCGGCACCCGCGATGCGGTGCAGGCCATGCACGAGAGCCGCGAGCATGCCGGGCAGAGCGTCGAGCAGGCGCAGCAGGCGGCGGTGGCGCTGGACGGCATCAGCCAGCAGGTCAACCAGATCAGCGAGATGAGCCTGCAGATTGCTGCGGCGGTGGAGCAGCAGAGCCTGGTCAGCGAAGACATCAACCGCAACATCATCAGCATTCGCCAGGCCAGCGAAGAGAGCGTGGTGGCCGGTCAGCACGGGCATGCCAACGCCAGCGACGTGGCCGGCCTGGCCGAAGACCTGCGGCGCCTGGCCGAGGAGTTCTGGCAGCGCCGTTAGGCGCCGCTCAGAAACCGATGAAGCTGTAGTGGCCAGCCGATGTGCTGCACACCCGGGCGCCAGCCTGATGCAGTTGCTCGACCAGTGCCGGGTTTTCCACGTGCAGGGTCCAGGGCGCCAGCGCGGCGTTGTCCGGGGCATGCAGGGCGGCGTGCAGCGCCCCGGTGTCGGGCAGGTAGGCGGTGAAGCCGTTGCCCTTGAGCGCGCTGGTGGTGATGCCCAGTTGCTGGCAGATCTGCACTTTGGCGTGGATATCGTCGCGGTCGGCCTGGCGCGAGCGCTCGATCAGCTCGGCCAGTTGGCGGTCCATCAACTGGCTGCCGTGGATCAGTACCGGGCCGCGTTGCCAGGCTTCGGTCGGGCAGTCCTTGGCGTCGGGGCGCAACGGGATGTGCGGGTTGATTTCCATCGGGTAGATGCGGCACACCAGCGGCCGGCGCTCATAGATGCGGCACAGGTTGTCGGCATCCAGATTGCGGCAGGCGCCGGGGTTGAACGCGGCGAAGGTGATGGCCACGTGTGCCTGGGTACTGCCGCAGGGCACGGCGCAGGCACGGCGGGTGGCGTGCTCGCGCTGGGCGTCGGGCAGGCCCAGGCCGTTGGCCAGAAAGGCTTCCACCAGCACGATGAGCTGGCCGCCATCTGCCACCCAGTGGCGCGCTTCGTCGAGGGTCAGGGGAACGTGGTGGCCATTGCAGCATTTGCCACAGCCGGTGCAGTCGAACTGGAGTGAGGTTGCAGCGCTGGTCACGGTTTGGCGGGGGTCCATTCGGTGATGAAGGCAGTCTTGCGCTGCTTGTCGAACAGGCACAGCTCGCTGCCTTTCTGGTTCTTCATGTGCTTTTGCGGGTAGTGGCCGCTGATCAGCAGGGCACTGTAGCCGACGCGGTCGTCGAACTCGGCCGGCTTGCTGGCGGGCCGGGCATCCTTGAACTGGCTGGCGGCGAGGCAGGCCCTGGTCAGGGCTTGTTCGTGGTCGGCCCAGGCCTGGTCGCTGGAGGCATGGGCGCCGAGGCTGAACAGGGCCAGCAGGGCGAAGGTGAGGGCTTTCATGATGGGCGGCTCATGAGGGGAGAGGCCGCTGATTATGCCAGAGCATCGGTTTTTGCAGGAGCAGGAGCGTTTCAGCGTTTGTCCTGGCCTCTTCGCCGGCAAGGGATCACGGCCCCTGTAGGCGCCGGCCTTGCCGGCGAAGGGGGCCGGCTCAGCGCTCGGCGAAAGCCACCGCCCGCGCTGCCACGATCAGGCAATCGGTGAGTTCCGGCGAGGAGAACTTGGTCAGCACCGCGTTCGCCCCTGCCAGCCGGGCTTTCTCGCTGTTCATCGCACTGTCCAGCGAGGTGTGCAGCAGTACGTAGAGGTGCTGGAAGTCAGGCGTTTCGCGCAGCGTGCGAGTGAAGGCGTAGCCGTCCATCTCGGACATCTCGATGTCCGAGACCACCACGTTGATCTCCCGGTCGGTACCCTGCAGCTCCAGCAGGGTGTCGATGGCATCCTTGGCGCTCTTGGCGGTGTGGCATTCCAGCCCCAGGCCGCGCAGGGTCAGCACCGACTGGTGGAGTGCCACATGGCTGTCATCGACCACCAGTATGTTGGTGGCCTGCAGAACGGCGGCGTCTTCGGGGTTCAGCTCGCTGCTGCTCACTTCACGCGGCGGCGGCGCAATGCCGTGAATGACCTTTTCGATGTCCAGCACCTGCACCAGCGTGCCGTCCACCTGGGTTACCCCGGTGATGAATGCCTTGCTGCTCGACCCGTAGGGCGGCGGCTTGATGTCGGTACTCAGGCAATGCACGATGCGGCTTACCGCCTGCACGTGCAGGCCCTGCTTGGAGCGGCTGATGTCGGTGACGATCAGGCAGCCGCCGTTGGGGTCTTCCAGCGGGCGCTCGCCGATGGCGCGCGACAGGTCGATGACCGACAGCGAGTTGCCCCGCAGGGTGGCCACGCCTTTGACGTGCGGGTGCGATTCCGGG
This sequence comes from Pseudomonas sp. PS01300, assembly GCF_029960155.1. Taxonomy (NCBI): domain Bacteria; kingdom Pseudomonadati; phylum Pseudomonadota; class Gammaproteobacteria; order Pseudomonadales; family Pseudomonadaceae; genus Pseudomonas; species Pseudomonas sp. PS01300. The sequence goes on from NZ_JASCPN010000017.1 coordinate 10,192, forward strand.
AGCTTGGTCAGGGGCGGGCAAGGGATGATCTCGCTGACCTTGAGCAGGTTGATTGCCATCAGCTTGCCGCTGCGCAGGGTGAACAGCAGCAGCGACAGCGAGTCGGCGCGGGCATTTTGCGAGGCCATAGGCACCTTCAGGGCAAAGAGAATAAGGGATCTGCCGGGTTATCGACCCGAGCACGCCAGGCTTTAATCCGCCACTGCACTTCAGCGTAGCCCCAGTCGGCGGGCCAGGCGGCTGAGGTTGGCGCGGTCCAGGCCCAGCTCGCGCGCGGCACTGGCCCAGTTGTGCTGGTGGCGCTCCAGGCAGGCTTCGATCAGCTGGCGCTGGTACAGGTCCAGGGCCTGGCGCAGGTCGGTGCCGGGCGGCGGTGGCAGTGGCGCCGCCACGCTGGGCGCTGCGCCCGGGCCGGCGCTGGGCAGGTCGAAGTCGCGGGCCTCCAGGGTCAGGATCTTCGGCCGCTCGGGGTGCTGGCCCAGCGCCTTGAGCGACGAGCGGCCGATCAGGTGCTCCAGTTCGCGCACATTGCCCGGCCAGTCGTACGCCAGTAGCGCGGCCTGGGCATCGCTGCTCAGGCGCAGGCTGTTCAGGCCCATGCGCGAGCGGTTCTGCTCCAGGAAGTAGCCGCTGAGCAGCAGCACGTCGCGCCCGCGCTCGCGCAGCGCCGGCACCCGCAGCGGGTACACGCTCAGGCGGTGGTAGAAGTCGGCGCGGTAGCGCCCGGCACGCACTTCCTCGGCCAGGTCGCGGTTGGTGGCGGCAATCAGGCGTACATCCACCTGGTGCTCCTGGTCCGAGCCCAGGCGCTGCAGCTGTCCGCTTTGCAGCACGCGCAGCAACTTGGCCTGCACGGCCAGCGACAGTTCGCCCACTTCGTCGAGAAACAGTGTGCCGCCGTTGGCCAGCTCGAACTTGCCGCGTCGCTCGCCCACCGCGCCGGTGAAGGCGCCGCGCACATGGCCGAACAGCTCACTCTCGACCAGGGTGTCGGGCAAGGCGGCACAGTTGAGGCTGATCATCGGCTTGTCGGCACGCGCCGACTGCTGGTGGATGGCCTGGGCCACCAGCTCCTTGCCGACTCCGGTTTCACCGGTGACCAGTACGGTCAGGTCGCTGCCGGCGACCAGGCGGATCTCTTCGAGCAGGTGCTTGTGGGCCTTGCTCTGGCCGATCAGTTCCTGGTGCTGCTGGCCGCTGGCCTGGCGGTAGATCTCGGCGCGCTGGTGTTCGTCTTCGGCGCGCAGGGCCAGGCGTTCGATACGTTGCGCCACGTTGACCGTGGCGGCGGCCAGGCTGGCGAAGGCCTGCAGGGCGTCCAGCTCGACCTGCTGGAAGCGCTCCGGGGCCAGCGCATCGAGGGTGATCAGGCCCCAGGGCCGTTCGTCGACGAACAGCGGGCAGCCCATGCAGTCGTGTACCTCCAGGTGCTGGTGCAGGCCCTCGACCAGGCCGTCGTAGGGGTCGGGCAGTTGGCTGTCGCTGGCAAAGCGGGTCGGCTCGCTGCGGCTGAGCAGGGCGGCGAAGCGCGGGTGTTCGCTGACCTTGAAGCGCCGGCCCAGGGTGTCGGGGCTCAGGCCGTCCACCGCCAGGGGGACCAGCCATTCGCCATCCAGGCGCAGCAGCGCGGCGGCGTCGCATGGCAACAGGGCGCGCATGGCTTCGAGCAGGCGACGGTAGCGTTCGCGTTCGGGCAGCTCGCGAGACAGGTCGCTGACCAGGGGCAGCAGTGCGGTAAGCAGGGATTTTGCGGTCATGATGACTCCTTCGAGTCTTTATGACTCTAGCAGGGCTGTGGTCAATTTGACTCAAAAATATTCAAGCTATTGATTTATATGGATTTAATAGTTGGCACGAAAGCTGAAACAACCCGGGCAGATTATCCAGAAGCCATAAGGCCCGGGAGTTACCCATGCTCAATGCCCAAGATCGTGCCATCGTCAAAGCCACCGTTCCGCTGCTGGAAAGCGGCGGCGAGGCGCTGACCACGCATTTCTACAAACTGATGCTCAGCGAATACCCCGAGGTGCGTCCGTTGTTCAACCAGGCCAACCAGGCCAGCGGCGACCAGCCGCGGGCGCTGGCCAATGGCGTACTGATGTATGCACGCCATATCGACCAGCTCGAGCAACTGGGCGGCCTGGTGAACCAGATCATCAACAAGCACGTGGCGCTGCAGATCCTGCCCGAGCACTACCCGATCGTCGGCGCCTGCCTGTTGCGTGCCATCGAAGAGGTGCTCGGCAAGGAGATCGCCACCCCCGAGGTGATCGCGGCCTGGGGCGCGGCCTACCAGCAACTGGCCGATATCCTGATCGGCGCCGAAGAGGGCCTGTACCAGCAGAAGGCCCAGGCACCGGGTGGCTGGCGCGGTGCGCGGGCGTTCCGGCTGGCGGCGCGGGTGCAGGAGAGCAGCGAGATCGTCTCGTTTCACTTCGCCCCGCTCGATGGCGGCCCGGTTCTCAAGGGCGAGCCCGGTCAGTACCTGGGCCTGAAGGTGCAGATCGATGGCCAGGAGCACCGGCGCAACTATTCATTGTCGGCGCTGGGTGACGGCCGCGAGTACCGCATCAGCGTCAAGCGCGAGGCGGGCGGCAAGGTGTCCAACTACCTGCATGAGCACCTGCAGGTGGGCGATACCCTGGAGCTGTTCCCGCCGGCGGGCGAGTTCACCCTGAGCGCCAGCGACAAGCCGCTGGTGCTGATCAGCGGCGGGGTAGGGATCACCCCGACCCTGGCGATGCTCGACGCGGCCCTGGCCAGCGGTCGCCTGGTGCACTTCATTCATTGCGCGCGCAACGGTGCGGTGCATGCGTTTCGCGACTGGGTGGACGAACGCGCGGCGCGTCATCCGCAGCTCAAGCGCTTCTATTGCTACGCCGAGGATGACGGGGTGAGCCTGCCGGCCGACGCCGTGGGGCTGCTGAGCCAGGATCAACTGGCGCAGTGGCTGCCGGTCGAGCGTGACCTGGACGCGTACTTCCTGGGGCCCAAGGGCTTCATGGCGGCGATCAGGCGTCAGCTCAAGGCCCTGGGGGTGCCGGAGCAGCAGAGCCGCTACGAGTTCTTCGGGCCGGCGGCGGCACTCGAGTAAGGGCCGGGGCCTGTTCGCCGGCAATGCCGGCGCCTGCAGCTAAGCGTATGTGCTGCAGGCGCCGGCTAAGCTGCCGACCTTAATCTTCTTTTAATCGGTTTAACCTTCACTCCCTGTGGTCATGGTCGGCGTGTAGAATTGCGCCCAGGCTTGAGCCACCTATCTAGTGAAGGGAACGGGAATGAACGATCTAACGCAGCGCCTGAATCGGGAACGGCGCTTTCTGGTACTGCTGGGCGCCATCTGCCTGGCGCTGATCGGCGGTGCCCTGTACATGCAGATCGTGCTGGGCGAGGCACCGTGCCCACTGTGCATCCTGCAGCGCTATGCATTGCTGTTCATCGCCCTGTTCGCCTTCATCGGTGCGGCCATGCCCGGGCGGCGCAGCCTCACGCTGTTCGAGGCCCTGGTGGTGCTGAGCGCCATCGGCGGCATTGCTGCAGCGGGCAACCACGCCTACATTCTGGCCAACCCGGCCGTCAGCTGCGGCATCGACACACTGCAGCCGATCGTCGACGGCCTGCCGCTGGCCTCGGTGCTGCCGCTGGTGTTCCAGGTGGATGGTTTCTGCTCGACGCCGTACCCGCCGGTGCTGGGGCTGTCGCTGGCGCAATGGGCGCTGCTGGCCTTCGTGCTGACCGCCGTGCTGGTGCCGCTGGGCATCTACCGCAACCGTCGCCAGCGTTAGACAAAAGTCCCGTGTCGAGGCAAGTGCTCAGGGCTTGAGAATTTTCCGAAGAAGTCGCCTCCAGGTTGACCTGGATCAAGTCCCAACCCTTGCGGTACGGGCATTTCAGGGCTACAGCCAGGGGTGCGACAAACTGTCGCGAAATTGATTTTTGCTGCGCTATTGTTACGTTTTCTGTAAAGGACTGTTGCTCAATAAGTCATAGTCATGGCCATGTTACGTCACTACAATCGCCCCCAATTTCCGTTCGGCACCGCTTGCGAGTTGCAGGATTAAAGGAGCTCCGGCCCCTTTCGTGACTCTGACGAGCATCGCCTGCGGCGATGCCGGGCTGACCCCCCTCCCGTGATTTTCCGCACCAAATGGAATTGGTCTGTAAACAGGCCTGATTGCCTACGAAGTCAAAACAATAAGCACCGTTGCACACCGGTTCTGCCGAGCAGCCGCAGCTGAATTCCGGCGTGACCGTATTCGATCCCATAAATGCTGACGCTTGGCAGGACGAAGTGTTGGCGACCAAAACACAAATTGCATTGAAGCAAGCTGCTCTAGAGGTCGTGAGATGAGTAAAAAGCGTTACCCCAGACTGTTTGGCATTCTGCCCTTTTTAGGCATGCTTTTACTCAGTGGGTGCAACTGGACCCTGCTCGACCCGAAGGGCCAGGTCGGCATTGAGCAAAGGAACCTGATCCTGATCGCTACCGGCCTGATGTTGCTGGTGGTGATTCCTGTCATTTTCATGACGATCGCGTTCGCGTGGAAGTATCGCGCCTCCAACAAGGCTGCCACCTACACCCCTGACTGGTCGCACTCGACCAAGATCGAAGTGGCCGTATGGTCCATCCCGGTGCTGATCATCATCGCCCTGGGTTATGTCACCTACCTCTCCACCCACAAGCTGGACCCGTACCGTCCACTGGATTCCGACGTGAAGCCGGTGCAGATCGACGTGGTCGCGCTGGACTGGAAATGGCTGTTCATCTACCCGGAACAGGGTATTGCCACGGTCAACAAGATCGTCTTCCCGGCCAACACCCCGGTCAATTTCCGCGTGACCTCCGACGCCGTGATGAACTCGTTCTTCATCCCGGGCCTGGGCGGCCAGATCTACGCGATGGCGGGCATGACCACCAAGCTGCACCTGATTGCCAACCAGAACGCCGAGTTCGACGGGATCTCCGCCAACTACAGCGGTGCCGGCTTCACCGGCATGAAGTTCAAGGCGATCGCCACGTCCCAGGAAGATTTCGAGGCGTGGGTCAACGAGGTCAAGCAGTCGCCGCAACAACTGGACAAGGCCACCTACGAGGCTCTGGCCAAACCTAGCGAAAACAACCCGGTTGCGCTCTACAGCGTGGCCCCGGAAAACATGTTCCAGTCCATCGTCGACAAGTACGAGGGCATGAACCGTGGCAAGCCGGTGGTGCACGAGAAGAAAGAGCACAAAGAAGCGGCCGAAGCGATGGACGTGAGTATGCATTCAGCTGCTGGGGCAGAGGAGTAAAAGATGTTCGGTAAACTTAGTCTGGACGCGATCCCGTATCACGAGCCGATAGTCATGGTGACCCTCGCCATGATCGCGCTCGGCGGTCTCGCGTTGGTTGCTGCAATCACCTATTTCCGCAAGTGGACCTACTTGTGGACCGAGTGGCTGACGTCGGTCGACCACAAGAAGATCGGGGTGATGTACATCATCGTCGCGATGGTCATGCTGCTGCGCGGCTTTGCCGACGCCATCATGATGCGTACCCAGCTGGCCATGGCCACTGGCGGCGCCGAGGGCTATCTGCCTCCTGAACACTATGACCAGATCTTCACCGCTCACGGTGTGATCATGATCATCTTCATGGCGATGCCATTCTTCACCGGCCTGATGAACCTGGCCCTGCCTCTGCAGATCGGTGCACGTGACGTTGCCTTCCCGTTCCTCAACTCCCTGAGCTTCTGGCTGCTGGTGTCCGGCGTTGCGCTGGTCAACATCTCCCTGGGCGTGGGCGAGTTCGCCAAGACCGGCTGGGTGGCCTATCCACCGCTGGCGGGTATCCAGTACAGCCCTGGGGTCGGTGTCGACTACTACATCTGGGCGCTACAGATATCCGGATTGGGGACAACGCTGACCGGTGTCAACTTCCTGGCCACCGTGCTGAAAATGCGCGCCCCTGGCATGAAGCTGATGGACATGCCGATCTTCACCTGGACCTGCACCTGGGCCAACATCCTGATCGTGGCTTCGTTCCCGATCCTGACCGCGACCCTGGCACTGCTGACCGTTGACCGTTATCTGGACTTCCACATTTTCACCAACGAGCTTGGTGGGAACCCGATGATGTACGTCAACCTGTTCTGGGCATGGGGTCACCCTGAGGTGTACATCCTGATCCTGCCGGCGTTCGGCGTGTTCTCGGAAGTCATCTCGACCTTTACCGGCAAGCGCCTGTTCGGCCACAAGTCGATGATCTACGCCTCGGGTGCGATCTCGGTTCTGGGCTTCGGCGTATGGCTGCACCACTTCTTCACCATGGGTTCGGGCGCCAGCGTCAACACCTTCTTCGGTCTGGCGACCATGCTCATTTCGATCCCGACCGGGGTCAAGCTGTTCAACTGGCTGTTCACGATCTACCAGGGCCGTCTGCGCTTCACCGCGCCAGTGCTGTGGACCCTGGGCTTCATGGTGACCTTCTCGATCGGCGGCATGACCGGCGTACTGCTGGCCGTACCTGGTGCTGACTTCGTGCTGCACAACAGCCTGTTCGTGATCGCTCACTTCCACAACGTGATCATCGGTGGTGCGGTGTTCGGCTACATTGCCGGCTTCGCCTTCTGGTTCCCGAAAGCCTTCGGTTTCACCCTGAACGAGAAGTGGGGCAAGGCTGCCTTCTGGTTCTGGATCTCCGGTTTCTACGTGGCTTTCATGCCGCTGTACGCACTGGGCTTCATGGGCATGACCCGTCGTCTGAACCACTCGGACAACCCTGCCTGGGAACCGTACCTGTACGTGGCCGTGGTCGGTGCCGTGCTGATCCTGTTCGGTATCGCCTGCCAGCTGATCCAGCTGTACGTGTCGATCCGCGATCGCAAGGACAACATGGACGTCACTGGCGACCCATGGAATGCGCACACCCTGGAATGGTCGACCTCGTCGCCACCGCCGTTCTACAACTTCGCCACCATGCCGGAAAAAGTCGGCCTGGACGCATGGACCGAAGCCAAGCGCGCCGGTATCGCCTACAAGGCTCCGGCCCAGTACGCACCGATCCACATGCCGAACAACACCGCTACCGGTCTGTATATGGGCGCGCTGTTGACCGTCTTCGGTTTCGCCACCATCTGGCACATCTGGTGGTTGGCCGCGGTCGGCCTGATCGGCACCATCGCTGTCTTCGTTGCTCACGCTGCGCGTGACGACCAGGGCTACATGGTTCCTGCCGAGGAAGTGGCACGTATCGAAGGTGAGCGTCTGAAGCACCTCGGTCTGGCTACCGGCTCGCCAGTCGGTGCGCCTGTCGAATCGTTTGAACGGGTTTAATCAATGTCCAGTCATGTAATCAATGCTGATGCTGCTCATGGTCACGACCATGGGCACGAAGAACACCACGACTCGGGCCAGATGACCGTATTCGGTTTCTGGCTGTACCTGATGACCGACTGCATCCTGTTTGCGTCGATCTTCGCAGCCTACGCGGTGCTGTCCGGCAACTTTGCCGGCGGCCCGTCGGGTCACGACATCTTCGAACTGCCGTATGTACTGGCTGAAACCGCGCTGCTGCTGTTCTCCAGTATCACCTTCGGCTTCGCCATGCTGCAGATGTACAAGGGCAACAAGAACGGTGTACTGGCCTGGCTGGCAGTCACCTTCCTGCTCGGCCTTGGCTTCATCGTCATGGAAGTCAACGAGTTCCACCTGCTGATCAGCGAAGGCTTCGGCCCGCAGCGCAGCGGCTTCCTGTCGGGCTTCTTCGCCCTGGTCGGCACCCACGGTCTGCACGTGACCGGTGGTCTGATCTGGATGGCCGTGATGATGTACCAGATCCAGAAGAAGGGCATCACCGGTTCGGCCAAGACCCGCATGGGTTGCCTGAGCCTGTTCTGGCACTTCCTGGACGTGGTCTGGATCTGCGTATTCACCGTTGTCTATCTGCTGGGGGTTCTGTAAATGGCTAACGCACATAACGAGCACGCCGAGGGCAGCCACGGCAGCGTGAAGTCGTACGCAATCGGCTTCGTACTGTCGGTGATCCTGACGCTGATCCCGTTCGGTCTGGTGATGTACCCGACCTTGCCCAAAGACATGACCGTACTGATCGTGGTGGCCTTCGCGGTCATCCAGATCGTCGTGCACCTGTACTACTTCCTGCACCTGGACCGTTCGCCAGAGCAGCGTGAGAACGTCAGCGCCTTCCTGTTCACCGGGTTGGTCATTGCACTGTTGGTCGGCCTGTCGCTGTGGATCATGTTCAGCATCCACACCAGCATGATGGCGAAGTGAGGTAAGACGGCATGTCCTTTAAGCACTTTATCCAAATCACCAAACCGGGGATCATTTTCGGTAACGTGCTTTCTGTGGCAGGCGGTTTCTTCCTTGCCGCGCAAGGGCATGTGGACTTCATGCTGTTCCTGGCCACGGTGATCGGCACTTCGCTGGTGGTGGCGTCCGGTTGCGTGTTCAACAACTGCATCGACCGTGACATCGACATCAAGATGGAGCGCACCAAGAACCGTGTGATGGTTCAAGGGCAGGTCTCGCTGAAGATCGCGCTGGCCTACGCCACCCTGCTCGGGGTGGCCGGGCTTGGCCTGCTGTACGTGCAGGCCAATGCCCTGGCAGCGTTGTTCGGCCTGATCGGGTTCATCATCTACGTGGGTTTCTACAGCCTGTACCTGAAGCGCAAATCGGTGCACGGCACCCTGGTAGGCAGCCTGTCCGGTGCCATGCCTCCGGTGATCGGCTACTGCGCCGTGAGCAACAGCTTCGACCTGGCTGCGTTGACCCTGCTGGTGATGTTCAGCCTGTGGCAGATGCCGCATTCCTATGCGATCGCGATCTTCCGCTTCAACGACTACCTGGCGGCCTCGATTCCGGTACTGCCGGTCAAGCGTGGCATCCTGGTGGCCAAGAAACACATCCTTTGGTACATCGTGGCGTTCCTGGTAGCGACCCTGATGCTGACCATCGGTGGTTATGCCGGCATGAGCTACATGGCCGTGGCCGCGGCGATGGGCATGTACTGGTTGTACATGGCCTGGACCGGCTACAAGGCTGTGGATGATCGCCTGTGGGCGCGCAAGCTGTTCGTGTTTTCCATCTTCACCATCACTGCGTTGAGCGTGATGATGTCGTTGGACACCAAGGTGCCGACCGAACTGCTGCTGACCTACGCGCATTGATCTGATGTGTTGAAAGAGACCCCGGGCCGAAAGGTGCCGGGGTTTTTTTTGCCCTTCAGAAACGGCTTCGCTCCCGCTCCCGCTCCCGCTCTTGCTCTTGCTCTTGCTCTTGCTTTTGCTTTTGCTTTTGATCTTTCCGTCCTTCAGGAGGCCGAATGGAGCCCGCGTGTAGTGGGGTGTAGGGCCATGGATGGCCCGGAAAGTGCCGACGGGCAGGGACGCCCGTGCGGCGCGGCCCCACGGAGCGTGGGTGGAATGAGGGGACCCGTAGCGAAGCGTAGGGCCGGATGCTGGACGGAGCGGTTTTGCTTACTTTTTCCAAGAAAAAAGTAAGCCGCTGTAAGAGCGGAAGGGGCCCTAAGTGTCGATATCCATGCTGGATAAGCACATGATTGTCGATTTTCATGTCGGTGTGATTATCCGACATGGATAGCGCTGCGAGCGGCGCCTTCCGCTCTTACAGCGGGTCACTTTTGGCAAACGCCCCAAAAGTAACCAAAAAGGCTGGGCCCTGCATACGGCCCTACGCTTCGCTCCGGGTCCCCTCGCTCCGCACCTGCTCCGGGGGCCGCGCCGCACGGGCGTCCCTGCCCGTCGGCACTTTCCGGGCCATCCATGGCCCTACACCCCACTACGCAGGCGCTCCACTCGGCCTCCTGAAGGGCCAGAAGATCAAAAGCAGATCAAAAGCCTGAGCGCCTCTGGATCGGTGTATGCCAACGGCCGGCAATCCCTCCCACCCGGGCACCACTCCCCGCTGAACACGCAACCCCCGGCATTGCTAGCGTGACGGCTCCCCAACCCCAAGGAGCACACCGCCATGAGCATTCTGACCGTTTACTTCTGCGGCACCGGATCGCACCGTTTCGATGACCAGAACCCCAATTTCTGGAACGGCGAACTGGTCGCCACCCTTGCTTCCAACGACCAGGGCCGCGAGTTCGCCAACTGGATCGCCATCGACGGCCCGGGCAGCGGCAACCTGCAGGCCGATGACCTGTTCATCGAAAACAAGGAATACGGCCTCACCGGCACCCTGTTCGGCGCCGGCTGGGAGCAGAACGTGGCCCACGCCCTGCAGGTCATCAAGGGCTCCTGCACCTGGCAGCGCGAAAAACTCACCGAGCAGGACTACAACCGCCTGAAGTCAGCCGGCGTGCCGATCGAGGACGTGAAGAAGGAAGGTTCCTGGTTCTGGCGCCAGTACGACTATGGCGACCGCGGCGTGACCCCGCAGCAACTCCAGGAAGGCATCATCCGCATGCACCGCAAGGACGGCCTGATTCCCGATCAGGTCAACATCGTGGGCTGGAGCCGCGGCGGCATCAGTGCCCACATGCTCGCCAACGCCATGGCCGACGACCCGCAACTGGCCCACGTGCCGGTGAACATCTTTGCCATCGACCCCGTGCCCGGGATCAACAACCTGCAGCCACACCGCCTGCACCTGCGCACCAACGTGAAGGAGTACGTGGGTTTCTTTTCTCGCGACGAGCGCTCCAAGGGCTTCGCCTGCGTCATCCCGTCCACCTATCCCGATACCCGTGTCCACATCTTTCCGCTGCCAGGACGCCACGCCACGCTGGTGGGCAATGCCTCGGCCGATGGCGCCAGTGCCGGCAACGAGCTGCCCGACCCGGGCCTGATCGTGCGCCATTTTGCCGAAACCTGCCTGACCCGCTGGGGCGTGACGCTGCAAAAACGCCTTGAGCTGAGCGAAGGGCAGGTGGCCGACTACCTGGATGCCATGGACCGCGACGATGCCCGCTACAGGGCCATGCGCAAGCACTCCTACACGCTGCTGAGCGAGTCCGAAGGGGAGCATCGGCTGGTCCACCAGGGCGATATGCGCAAGGCTTTCAGCTTCGTGCGCGGGGCCCACATGGCGCCGGAGGAGGGCCTGGATGTGGGGAGCTGGCGCTCGCTGTCGTTCGAGCGTCTGTGCTGACACCCCGGCATCGGTCGCGGCCGCGCTGCGCGGCCCGCGATCGAATCCACTTTACAGCATTGCCTGCAGGCACTATCTTCTGCCTCGGCCACCGCAGTGGCCAACGTCGCTCGGACGGTTCCGGGCGCTTACGTCCTCGAGGTAACCATGGCTGACCAAGGTTCGCCGCGCCGCTTTGCGCGCATAGATCGTCTCCCCCCCTACGTATTCAACATCACCGCCGAACTCAAGATGGCCGCGCGCCGTCGTGGCGAAGACATCATCGACCTGAGCATGGGCAACCCCGACGGGGCCACGCCGCCGCACATCGTCGAGAAGCTGGTACAGGTCGCCCAGCGCGAAGACACCCACGGCTACTCCACCTCGCGCGGTATCCCGCGCCTGCGCCGGGCCATCTCGCACTGGTACAAGGACCGCTACGACGTCGAGATCGACCCCGAGTCCGAAGCCATTGTCACCATCGGCTCCAAGGAGGGCCTGGCCCACCTGATGCTGGCCACCCTGGACCACGGCGATACCGTGCTGGTGCCCAACCCCAGCTACCCGATCCACATCTACGGCGCGGTGATCGCCGGGGCCCAGGTGCGTTCGGTGCCGCTGGTGCCCGGCGTGGACTTCTTCAACGAGCTGGAGCGGGCGATCCGCGAGTCGATCCCCAAGCCCAAGATGATGATCCTGGGGTTCCCCTCCAACCCCACCGCGCAGTGCGTGGAGCTGGACTTCTTCGAGCGGGTGGTGGCACTGGCCAAGCAGTACGACGTGCTGGTGATCCACGACCTGGCCTATGCCGACATCGTCTACGACGGCTGGAAGGCCCCGTCGATCATGCAGGTGCCGGGTGCCAAGGACATCGCCGTGGAGTTCTTCACGCTGTCCAAGAGCTACAACATGGCCGGCTGGCGGATCGGCTTCATGGTCGGCAACCCGGAGCTGGTCAACGCCCTGGCGCGAATCAAGAGCTACCACGACTACGGCACCTTCACGCCGTTGCAGGTGGCGGCGATCGCGGCGCTCGAAGGCGACCAGCAGTGCGTGCGCGACATCGCCGAGCAGTACCGCCAGCGGCGCAACGTGCTGGTCAAGGGCCTGCACGAGACCGGCTGGATGGTCGAGAACCCCAAGGCCTCGATGTACGTGTGGGCCAAGATCCCCGAGCAGTACGCGCACCTGGGTTCGCTGGAGTTCGCCAAGAAGCTGCTGGCCGAAGCCAAGGTATGCGTGTCGCCGGGCATCGGCTTTGGCGACTATGGCGATGACCATGTGCGCTTTGCCCTGATCGAGAACCAGGACCGCATTCGCCAGGCGGTGCGCGGCATCCGCCAGATGTTCCGTGCCGATGGCATCGAGGCGCCGAAGGCGGCCAGGGCTTCACGCACGTCGTGATGCACCTCGCCGGCAAGGCCTGCTCCCGTAGGAGCCGGCCTTGCCGGCGAAGGGCGCGACACCGCCTTCCGTCGGCCGCCCATATTTCTTTCACTGCCCCCCTTTTCAACGCCACGCCGAAGCATAGAATGATCGTCGGGTTTCTCCCTCCAACGATACTTCTCCCCCCCTCCCAAATCATGTCCGAAAACAATCCTTGTTTGACTTGCGGTGCCTGCTGCGCGTATTTCCGTGTGTCCTTTTTCTGGGGTGAATGCACCTCGGCCGGGGGTGTCGTGCCTGATGAACTGGTGGTGCAGATCAACCCGACCCGGGTGGCGATGATCGGCACCGACGCCAAGCCGTGTCGCTGCATAGGGCTTGAAGGCGAGATCGGCAAGAGCGTCAGCTGTTCGCTCTATGCCCAGCGCTCCAGCCCCTGCCGCGAGTTCGATGCCGCCTGGGTCAATGGCCAGCCCAACGACGACTGCAACGCGGCGCGGGCCGCCCACGGCCTGCCCCCTCTGGAAGCCAACGAGCCGTTCTGGCCCGCCGAAGACCCGGAGGTGGCCTGACCATTCGTCGGTTGGCTGACGCTGTAAGTTTGACGAGGCCCTGTATTCACGGGGCCCATTGCCAAAGTATTAACACCATTTGACGTAACGCCTTTGCGCAAGGGCTCCGGGAAAGCGGCTACATATTCCAGCACTGGAATCGTAGTCGCCAAGGTCAGGCATTTCGACGTTAGTGTGTGTAGTTTCCACGGCTTACCCGTCGCACGCATTCAAGGAACGAACTGCCTGATCCACGAAGGAGTCGCCCGTGGACAGACGTGCCGTCAAGCTTGCCCCCGCCCGTATTCGCCCCTTGTCGCTGGCCGTGAGCCTGGCCACCGCGGGAATCGCTTTCGGCCTGTTCAGTGCAACGGCCAGTGCTGCCTGTACCCCGCTGATCCCCGGTGCGGGCGCGACGGTCACCTGCACCCCGGGGTTGAACGGCAACGTCAGTTCCTCCGCCAACAACCTGACCCTTAACCTGAGCAATGGCTCGCAGATCAACGCGCCGTTGCTCGGCACGGCAGTCAACCTGACTGGCAACAACGTCACCCTGAACAACTCGGGCACCATCGACCCCGCATTCCTCGGGATCCTGAGCGGGCTCAGCTCCGGGATCAAGGTTGGCAACTCGGCGGCCAGCACGGTCAGCATCACCAACTTCACCGGTGGCGTGATCAAGGGCACCACCGGTGTGCTCAGTGCCAGCCTGCTCAACCTCAACGGCCTGGCCCTGAGCGTGCAGAACGGCAACGGTGGCGTTACCACGCTGGTCAACGACGGCACCATCGGTTCATCGAACATTGTCGGCGTCAGCGTGCTGGCCCCAGACGCCCCGGTGGTGGCGGTGTATGGCGGCGGCAGCGTGAACATGACCAACACCGGCACCATCATCGGTCGCGTGGCGTTCCAGGCATCGGGCACTGCCACCGGCAATACCTTCACCAACAGTGGCGCGATCAGTGGCGGCGTGTCGATGGGGGCGAACTCCACCAACCGCTTCAACGCAATCACAGGTTCCAGTGTCAGTAGCGGGGGAGGTGTAGGCGTCGACCTGGGCATCGCCGGCATCAACCTGCTGTATGCGCCTAGCGGCAAGGTCGACGGCGGTGCCGGCGGCAGCAACACCCTTGCCCTGCAGAACGCCATCGGCGGGGGCACCGGTACCGGCGGCACGGGCACGCTTTCGGCCAGCAACTACATCAACTTCAACAACCTGCTCGTGCAGAGCGGCACCTGGACACTCTCCGGCGCGTTGCTCGGGGTCACCAGCACCAGCCTCAACGGCGGCTCGCTGGTGTTCGACGACGCCTCGACCTTCGGCACCGGCACCATCGCGGCCAACGGTGGCGCGCTGGGTGCGGGCGCGGCCAACCTGTCGCTGGCCAACGCCGTCACCCTCGGTGCCGGCGGGCTCGGCATCATCGGCGACAACAACCTGACCCTCACCGGCATCGTCAGCGGTAGCGGCGCCTTGACCAAGACAGGCGCCGGCACCCTGGGCCTGAGCGGGGCCAATGCCTATACCGGCGGCACCTTCCTCAATGCTGGCGTACTGTCGCTCGCCAACGCCGCGGCCCTGGGCACCGGCAGCCTGAGCGTTACCGGGGCCGGCAGCCTGCAGGGCTCGGTACCGCTGGTGCTGAGCAACGCCGTGCAGCTGTCGGCAGCGCTGAGCCTGCCCGGCAGCAATGCGCTGACCCTGGGCGGTGTGGTCAGCGGCACCGGTTCGCTGAACAAGACCGGCAGCGGCGACCTGACCCTGGCCGCCAGCAACACCTACAGCGGCGGTACCACGCTGGGCGCCGGCAAGCTGATTCTCGGCAATGCCGCCGCGCTGGGGGGCGGTGCATTGACTGCGGCCGCCGGCACCAGCCTGGACACCAGCAGTGCGATGACCCTGGCCAACGCCATCAGCCTGGGCGGTGCGCTGACCCTCACCGGCAGCAACAACCTGACCCTAGGCGGCGTCATCGGCGGCAACGGCAGCCTGGTCAAGAACGGCACCACCAACCTCAACCTCACGGGCACCAACACCTTCACCGGCGGCCTGCTGCTCAACGGCGGCAGCCTGACCGTAGGCAACGGAGCGGCGCTGGGTACCGGCGCGCTGACCCTGGGCGCCAATGCCAGCCTGGACGCCAGCAGCGCAGTCAACCTCAACAACGCCGTGGTGCTCGGCGCCAACACGCTGAGCCTGCTGGGCACCAGCGCGACCACCCTGGGGGGCGTGGTCAGCGGTACGGGCGGGCTGATCAAGAGCGGTGCGGCCGACCTCACCCTGGGCGCGGCCAATACCTTCGGCGGCGGGGTGCAGTTGCAGGCCGGCAAGCTGATCGTCGGCAACAATGCGGCGCTGGGTACCGGCACGCTGGCCGTGGCCGATGGCACCACACTGGACAGCACCACCTCGGTTGCACTGGCCAATGCCATCAGCCTGGGCGGCAACCTGACCCTGGCCGGCAGCAATGCCCTCACGCTCGGCGGCGTGGTGTCGGGCAGCGGCGGGCTGGTCAAGAACGGCGCCGCGTTGCTCACGCTCAACGGCAACAACAGCTTCCAGGGCGGTGTGACGCTCAATGCCGGCGGCCTGATGGTGGGCGCGGCCAACGCCCTGGGCAGCGGCGCCCTGAACACCACGGGCACCGCCAGCCTGGATGCGAGCGTGGCACTCACCCTGGCCAACGCGGTCAACCTTGGCGCCGACCTGACCGTCGGCGGCACGGCCAATCTTGGCCTGGGCGGCCCGATCAGTGGCGCGGGCGGCGTGATCAAGAACGGCGCAGCCGACCTGACCCTTGCCGGCAACAACACCTACGTGGGCAACACCCGGCTCAACGCCGGCAAGCTGGTGCTCGGCAGCAGCACGGCGCTGGGGCAGGGCGCACTGATCGCGGCGGACGGTACCCGCCTTGACGCCGCCCCGGGCGTGACCCTGGGCAACGCCCTCACGCTCAACGGCGCGCTGACCCTCGACGGTAGCAACGACCTGGCCTTGCAAGGCCTGATCAGCGGCAATGGCAGCCTGATCAAGAACGGCACCACCAACCTGACCCTCAGCGGCAACAACACCTTCCTCGGCGGTACCACCCTGAACGCCGGTACCCTGACCCTGGCCAGTGCCGCAGCGCTGGGCACCGGCGCCCTGACTGTCGGCGGCGCGGCGAGCCTTGCCAACAGTTCACCGCTGGTACTGGCCAATGCCGTGGTTCTCAATGGCGTGCTGACCCTGCCGGGCACCAGCAACCTGACCCTGAACGGCGTCATCAGCGGCGCCTCGGGCCTGAGCAAGAACGGCGCGGCCAACCTGACGCTGGGCGCTGCCAATACCTTCGGTGGCGGCGTGGCGCTCAATGCCGGCACGCTGATCCTGGGCAACAACACCGCACTGGGCACCGGCGCGCTGGCTGCTGCCGGCAACACCTCGCTGGACGCCACCAAAGCCCTGACGGTGGGCAATGCCGTGACCCTGGCCGGCAACCTCAACCTGCTGGGCAGCAACACCCTCAACCTCGGCGGCGTGATCAGCGGCGCAGGCGGCCTGACCAAGGCCGGCGGTGCCGACCTGACCCTGAGCGGTGCCAACACCTTCAGCGGCGCCACCAACCTGAACGCCGGCAAATTGATCGTCGGCAGCAACACCGCGCTGGGCACCGGCGTGCTGAACGCAGCCGGCAACACCCAACTGGAGGCCAGCACGGCGGTCAGCCTGGCCAACCTGGTCAACCTGGCCGGCAACCTGGGCATCGGCGGGGCCGCGAACCTGACGCTCAACGGCGTGGTGGGCGGCACCGGCAGCCTGACCAAGACGGGCACGGCCACCCTCGGCCTGAACGCGGCCAATACCTATCAAGGCGGTACCAACCTCAATGGCGGCGGCCTCAGCCTGGGCAACAACCAGGCACTGGGCAGCGGCGCACTGAACGTGGGCGGCGCTGCCACGCTCGACAACAGCGTGGCGCTCAACCTGGCCAACCAGGTGAACCTGAACGCCAACCTGAGCGTTGTCGGCAGCAATGACCTGACCCTGGGCGGTGTGATCGCCGGGGCCGGCCAATTGATCAAGAATGGTGCCGCCACCCTGACCCTCAATGGCCTCAACACCTTCACCGGCGGGACCTTGCTCAATGCTGGCGCGCTGGTGCTGGGCAATGCCTCGGCGCTGGGCAATGGCGCACTGAACGTGACCGGTGCGGCCAGCCTCGACAACAGCGCCAGCTTTGCCTTGGCCAACGCGATCAACCTGGGTGCCAACCTGACCCTGGCCGGCAGCAACGACCTGACCCTGGGCGGCGTGATCAGCGGCGCCGCCGGGCTGGTCAAGAACGGGGCGAGCAACCTGACGCTCAATGGCGTCAACACCTTCCAGGGCGGCACCGTGCTCAATGCCGGCGGCCTGACCCTGGGCAATGCCAATGCCCTGGGCACCGGCGCGTTGACCGTGGCCGGCAACGCCAGCCTGGACAACAGCGCCAGCTTCGCACTGGGCAACAACCTGGTGCTCAATGCCGACCTGAGCCTGGCGGGCAACAACGACCTGAGCCTGGGCGGGGTGATCAGCGGCACCGGTGGCCTGATCAAGAATGGCCTGGCCGACCTGACCCTGAGCGGCAACAACACCTTCAGCGGCGCGGTCAATGTGCTCAACGGCAGCCTGACCACGGTCGGTGCCGGCGCACTGGGCAATGCCTCGGCGGTGAACGTGGGGCTGGGCGCCAGCCTCAACCTGGGTAACAGCAGCAGCCTTGCCAGCCTCACCGGCAGCGGCAGCGTGAACCTGGGGGCCGGTACCAACCTGAGCGTGGGCGCGGGGGATGCCAGCAGCGTATTCACCGGCGGCCTGGCCGGGGCCGGTGGCCTGATCAAGGTCGGCGGCGGCAGCCTGGAACTGGCCGGCAACAACGGCCTGCTGAGCGGTACCACCCAGGTCAATGGCGGCACCCTGAACGTCACCGGTTCGCTGGGCAGCAACCTGGTGCAGGTCAATACCGGCGCCACCCTCACCAGTACCGGCACCGGCAGCGTGCTGGGCGCGGTGACCATCGCCGATGGCGGCCACCTGGCGGCCAACAGCGGCAGCAGCCTGACCCTGGGCTCGCTGGTGCTCAACGCCAACTCCAATCTCGACGTGGGCCTTGGTTCGCCGGCTACCGGCGGCAATGCGCTGATCAAGGTCAACGGCAACCTGACCCTGGACGGCACCCTCAATGTCAGCGACATCGGCGGCTTTGGCACCGGTATCTACAGCCTGATCAACTACACCGGCCAGCTCACCGACAACGGCCTGGTGATCGGCAGCATTCCCGGCAGCGTGCAGCTCGGCGACCTGCAGGTACAGACCTCGATCGGCAGCCAGGTCAACCTGCTGGTCGGTGGCGCCAATGGCAGCGTGCTGTTCTGGGACGGCACCGGCCTGGTCGGCAACGGCGTGATCCAGGGCGGCAACGGCACCTGGGATGCCCTGAGCACCAACTGGACCACGGTCAACGGCACCGGCAACCGTGACTGGAACAGCAACTTCGCGGTATTCCAGGGCGCCGCAGGCGACGTGCTGGTCAATGGCGCGCAGTCGATCACCGGCCTGCAGTTCGTCACCGATGGCTACCGCCTGCTCAATGGCGTGACCGGCCAGCTGAACCTGGTCAATGGCAGCAATGGCGCCATCACGGTGCGTGTCGATCCGGGTGTGACCGCCACGGTTGGTGTCGCCCTGGGCGGCAGCGGCCTGCTGAGCAAGGTCGACAGCGGCACGCTGGTGCTCAACGCCAGCAACAGCTACAGCGGCGGCACCGCCCTCAATGGCGGCACCCTGGTGGTGGGCAACAACCTGGCGCTGGGCAGCGGTGCGCTGACTGCTGCCAACGGCACCACGCTGGACAGCAACGCCAGCATCGCCCTGGGCAACAGCGTCAACCTGCTCGGCGGCCTGACGGTGGCCGGCAGCAACGATCTGGCCCTGAACGGCAGCATCAACGGCGCCGGCAACCTGACCAAGAACGGCGCTGCCACGCTCACCCTGGGCGGCGCCAACAGCTACACCGGCGGCACCACCGTGGCCGCTGGCCGGCTGCTGCTGGGCAATGACCTGGCCCTGGGCACAGGCGCGCTGCACGTGACCGCTGCCAGCAGCCTGGCAGGCACTACCACGACCAACCTGGCCAACGCCATCGACCTGGGCGCCAACCTGACCCTCGACGGCCTCAACGCCATGACCCTCAACGGCATCGTCAGCGGCAGCGGTGCCCTGAACAAGACCGGCACGGGCAACCTGACCCTCAATGGTGCCAACACCTACCAGGGCGGCACCAGCGTCGGCGGCGGCACCCTCACCCTGGGCAATGGTGCGGCACTGGGCAGTGGTGCGCTGAACGTCACCGGCGCGTCCAGCCTGGCGACCAGCACCCCGCTGAGCCTGGCCAACGCGATCAACCTGGGCGCCGACCTGACCCTGCCGGGCACCAGCAACCTGGTGCTCAATGGCGTGATCGGCGGCAGCAGCGGGCTGGTCAAGAACGGTTCGGCCAGCCTGACCCTCAATGGCAACAACACCTATCAGGGCAGCACCAGCCTCGCCGGCGGCACCCTGATCGTCGGCAGCAACACCGCACTGGGCACCAGCACGCTCACTGCACAGGCCGGCACGTCACTGGACGCCAACAGCGCCGTGACCCTGGGCAATGCCATCGGCCTGCTCGGCGGCCTGACGGTGGTCGGCAGCAACGACCTGACCCTTGCCGGCAACCTCACCGGCAGCGGCGGGCTAAGCAAGAATGGTGGCGCGACGCTCACCCTGTCGGGCAGCAACACCCACCTGGGCAACACCTTGCTCAATGGCGGCCGCCTGGTCCTGGGCAGTGACCAGGCGCTGGGCCTGGGTAACCTGGTGGCAGCAGGCGGCACCACGCTGGACAGCAGCCTGGATGTCACCGTGCTCAACGCCGTATCGCTGGCCGGCAACCTGACCGTTGGCGGCACCCACGACATCACCCTGGGCGGCCAGGTCAACGGTGCCGGCAGCCTCACCAAGAATGGCGCGGGCAACCTGACCCTGACCGGTGCCAACGCCTGGCAGGGCGGCACCACCCTGAACGCCGGCACCCTCACCGTGGGCAATGCGCTGGCGCTGGGCAACGGCGGCCTCAGCGTGGGCGGGGCGTCCACCCTGGCCAGCAGCGCTGCGGTGAACCTGGCCAACGCGGTCAACCTGGGCGCCAACCTGACGGTCGCCGGCAACACCGACCTGGGCCTGACGGGCGTGGTCAGCGGCACTGGCGGGCTGATCAAGACCGGTGGCGGCAACCTCGCCCTCACCGGTGCCAACACCTACAGCGGCGGCACCACCCTGAATGCCGGCACCCTCACCGTAGGCAACGCCACCGCACTGGGCAGCGGCGCGCTGACGGTCGGCGGCGCCTCCACCCTGGCCAGCAACACCGCGCTGAACCTGGGCAACGCCATCGGCCTGAATGCCGACCTGACCGTCGCCAACAGCGCCGGCCTGACCCTGGGCGGCGACATCAGCGGTGCGGGCGGCCTGATCAAGACCGGCACCGGGGTGCTGACCCTCGGCGGCAACAATACCTACCAGGGCGGTACCGCGCTCAATGCCGGCGGCTTGCTGCTGACCTCGGCCACGGCGCTGGGCAGTGGCACCCTGACCGCCGCCGGCGCCACCACGCTGGACACCAGCACCGCGCTGACCCTGGACAATGCCCTGGTACTGACCGGCAACCTGACCCTGCTCGGCGCGCAGAACCTGGCCCTGACGGGCGCGATCAGCGGCGCGGGCGGCCTGGTCAAGACCGGCGCCAGCGACCTGACCCTGAGCGGCGCCAACACCTACAGCGGCGACACCCTGCTGGGCGCCGGCCGCTTGATCGTGGGCAGCGACAGCGCACTGGGCGTCGGTACCCTGCGCACCAGCAACAACACCATCCTCGATGCCAGCACGGCGGTGACGCTGGGCAATGCGCTGAACATCGTCGGCAACCTGAACGTCGGCGGCAGCAACGACCTGACCCTGAACGGCGTGATCGACGGCCCCGGCGACCTGACCAAGAACGGCGCTGCGACCCTCACCCTCAACGGCAGCAACACCTACAGCGGCGAGACCATCCTCACCGCCGGCACCCTGGTGCTGGGCAACAACAATGCGCTGGGCACCGGGGTGCTGTCGGTCACCGGCAACTCGAGCCTGAGCAGCGGCAACAGCGCCGTGGTGGTGAACAACGGCATCGGCCTCAATGCCAACCTCACCGTCAACGGCAGCAACGACTTCGGCCTGGGCGGCGTGATCAGCGGCAACGGCCAACTGATCAAGACCGGTAGCGGCAACCTGACCCTGAGCGGCACCAACACCTATTCCGGTGGTACCAGCCTGGGCGGCGGCACCCTGACCGTCACCAATGGCGCTGCGCTGGGCAGCGGCGCACTGAGCGCCACGGGCACCAGCACCCTGGGCAATACCCAGGCTGTCACGCTGCTGAATGCCATCGCGGTCAATGGCGACCTGACCCTGGACACGGCCGCCAACCTGACCCTGGGTGGGGTTATCAGTGGCTCGGGCAACCTGATCAAGAGCGGCGCCCAGGAACTGGTGGTGTTCGGCAACAACACCTTCAGCGGCACACTCGATATCACCCAGGGCATGCTGACCACCTTGAATAGCAACGCCCTGGGCAATGTCGCCAGTGTCAATCTGGGCAGCGGCACCGACCTGAACCTGAACGGCAACACCAGCATCGGTGCACTCACCGGCAGCGGCACCACCAATATCGGCCTGGGCAGCACGCTGAGCCTGGGCAATACCAACCTGGACAGCGTCTTCGCCGGTGCCTTTGTCGGCAGCGGCGGCTTGAACAAGGTCGGCACCGGCGTGCTGGAACTTGCCGGCATCAGCAACCTGGGCGGCGCCAGCCAGGTCAGCGGCGGTACCTTGAGCGTGTCGGGCGCCCTGAACGGGGGGAACCTGACG
This sequence comes from Pseudomonas sp. PS01300, assembly GCF_029960155.1. Taxonomy (NCBI): domain Bacteria; kingdom Pseudomonadati; phylum Pseudomonadota; class Gammaproteobacteria; order Pseudomonadales; family Pseudomonadaceae; genus Pseudomonas; species Pseudomonas sp. PS01300. The sequence continues at coordinate 32,197 of NZ_JASCPN010000017.1, forward strand.
GTCAATTCCGGTGCGACCCTGACCGGCAGCGGCAGCGTGGGCGGGCTGACCACCATCGTCAACGGCGGCCACCTGGCCGGCACCAGCGGCACCCAGCTCAGCTTCGGCTCGCTGGCGCTGGCGCCCAACGCCAGCATCGACGTCGCACTCGGCTCGCCCGTCACCGGCGGTACCTCGTTGTTCAATGTTGCCGGCAACCTGACCCTGGGTGGCACGCTCAACATCACCGATGACGGCGGCTTCGGCAATGGTATCTATCGCCTGTTCGATTACGGCTCGCTGACCAACAACGGGTTGGTGCTGGGCAGCCTGCCGGGCAGCGTCACGCCCGGCGAGCTGCAACTGCAAACCGCGATTACCGGCCAGGTCAACGTGCTGGTCAACTCGCCCAACCTGATCGTGCAGTTCTGGGATGGGGCGGGCACTGTCCCCGATGGCGTGGTGCAGGGCGGCAGCGGCACCTGGAACAGCACCACCACCAACTGGACCGACCTCAACGGCACAGTCAACGACGTCTGGCAGGGGCAGTTCGCGGTGTTCCAGGGCGCTGCGGGCGGCGTGGTCACGGTCGAAGGTGGTCAGGCCGTCAATGCCCTGCAGTTCATCACCGACGGCTACCAGCTGGTCGCCGGCAGTGGCGGCGTGCTCAACGCCGTCAACGGCAACAGTGGCAGCTTTGCGGTACGGGTCGACCCGAACGTGACCGCCACCCTGGACCTGCCGGTCAATGGCAGCGCGACCCTGGCCAAGCTCGACAGCGGCACGCTGGTGCTCAACGGCGCCAACGGCTACACCGGCGGCACGCAGCTCAATGGCGGCACCCTGGTGGTCGGCAATGACGGCGCGCTGGGCAGTGGCACGCTGACTGCGGCCAATGGCACCACCCTGGACAGCAACAAGGCGGTGAGCCTGGCCAACACCATTGGCCTGCTCGGCCAACTGAGCATTGCCGGCAGCAACGCACTGACGCTGGACGGTGACATCAGCGGCACCGGCGGCCTGCTCAAGGCGGGCGGCGCCAGCCTGACGCTCAACGGCGACAACAGCTACACCGGCCCTACCGCCCTGAATGCCGGCACGCTGGTACTGGGCAGTGACACCGCACTGGGCGTCGGCGCCCTCAACGCGGCCGCGGGCACGCAACTGGACAGCAGCAGCGCGCTGGCGCTGGCCAACACCTTCAACCTGAGCGGCAACCTGACGCTGCTCGGCAGCAACGACCTGACCCTCAATGGCCTGGTCAACGGCGCCGGCAGCCTCACCAAGCAGGGCAGCGGCAGCCTCACGCTCAACGGTGCCAACGGTTTCACGGGCGGTACCGTACTGCAGAGCGGCACCCTGAATGTCGGCAACGCCGGGGCGCTGGGCAGTGGCGCGCTCACCGTCAGTGGCGCCTCCAGCCTGGTCAATGGCAGTGCGCTGTCACTGGCCAATGCCATCGTGCTCAACGCCGGCCTGACCCTGCCGGGCAGCAACAACCTCACCCTGGGCGGTGTCATCAGTGGCACGGGCAGCCTGAACCACACCGGCAGCGGCGGCCTGACCCTCACCGGGGTGAACACCTACAGCGGTGGCACCCAGCTGGGTGCCGGCAACCTGACCCTGGGCAACGGCTCGGCGCTGGGCAGCGGTGCCCTGAGTGTCAGCGGCACCTCCACCCTGACCACCACCAGCGCCATGACCCTGGCCAACGCGGTGGATGTGGGCGGCACGCTCAACGTGGCGGGCACCAACAACCTGACCCTGGCCGGCGTGCTGAGCGGTGCGGGCACCCTGAACAAGAACGGTGCGGCCAACCTCACCCTCAGCGGCAACAACAGCTTCAGCGGCATCCTCAACATTCTTTCCGGCAGCCTCAGCACGGTGGGCAGCGGTGCACTCGGCAACCCGGCCGAGCTCAACCTGGGCAACGGCGCCAGCCTCAACCTGGGCGGCACCACCAACCTGGGCGAGCTCAGCGGCAGCGGCACCGTGAACGTAGGCGCCGGTACCGGCCTGCAAGTGGGCGAGGGCACGTTCGGCGGGGTGCTCAGCGGCACCGGTACGCTGGACAAGACCGGCACCGGCACGCTGACCCTGGGCGGTGGCAATACCCTGAGCGGGGCCACCACCGTCAGCGGCGGCAGCCTCATCGTCAATGGCAGCCTGGCCAGCAGCACCGTCACGGTGAACAGCGGCAGCACCCTGGGCGGCACCGGCAGCCTCGGCGGCGCGCTGACCGTCGCCGACGGCGGGCACCTGTCGCTGCGCAGCGGCGATACCCTGAGCGTCGGCTCGCTGGTACTGGGCGCGGACGCCAACCTGGATGCGGCCCTGGGCGCCCCTGTGGTGGGTACCCCGGCGCTGATCAACGTGGGCGGCAACCTGACCCTGGACGGCAAGCTCAATGTCACCGACCTGGGCGGGTTCGGTGCGGGCGTGTATCGCCTGATCGACTACAGCGGCGCGCTGACCAACAACGGCCTGGCCATCGGCAGCGTGCCCAATGGGGTCATCGCGGGCGATCTGGATGTGCAGACCGCCGTCAACAACCAGGTCAACCTGGTGGTGGGCGGCAGCAACAACAACGTGCTGTTCTGGGACGGCAGCCAGACCGTCGGCAATGGATCGGTCGACGGCGGCGCCGGTGTCTGGAGCGTCGGCGGCACCAACTGGACCGATGCCAACGGAGCGCTCAACCAGGCCTGGAACGGCACCTTCGCGGTGTTCCAGGGCACGGGCGGCGCGGTGACCGTCGATGGTGTGCAGACCGTCAACGGCCTGCAGTTCCTCGACAATGGCTACGTGCTGAGCGGTGACGCGCTGAACCTCACCAACGGTGCCCAGGGCACCGGCAACGTGCGTATCGGCAACGGCGTGAGCGCCACACTGAACGTGGACATCAACGGCAGCGGCACCCTGGCCAAGCTCGAAGGCGGCACCCTGGTGCTCAACGGCAACAACGGCTATACCGGCGGCACCCAGCTCAACGGCGGCACGTTGGTGGTGGGCAGCAACACCGCCCTGGGCAGCGGTGCGCTGACGGCTGCCGACGGCACCACGCTGGATGCCAACCAGGCCGTGACCCTGGGCAACGCCGTGACGCTCGGCGGTGCGCTGACCATCGCGGGCAGCAATGACCTTGATCTCACCAACCTCGTCAGCGGCAGCGGCAGCCTGGTGAAGAACGGTACGGCCGACCTGACCCTGGCCGGCGCCAACACCTACCAGGGCGGTACGCGCCTCAATGCCGGCAGCCTGACCCTGGGCGACAACGCTGCACTGGGCAGCGGCGCGCTCACGGTGGGTGGCACTGCGCAGCTGGACGGCACGCTTGACCTGCAACTGGGCAACGCCGTCAGCCTGGCCTCGCAACTGACCCTGGGCGGCAGCCACGACCTGACCCTGAACGGGGTGATCAGCGGCAACGGCAGCCTGGTGAAAAACGGCAATGGCGCACTGCTGCTGAGCGGTGCCAACACCTACAGCGGCGGCAGCACCTTCAACGCCGGCAGCGTGCAGGGCAATACCAGCAGCCTGCAGGGCGCGATCCTCAACAACGCCGCGCTGACCTTCGAACAGGCCAGCAACGGTACCTACACCGGCAACCTCACCGGCAGCGGCACGCTGATCAAGAACGGCAGCGGGCAACTGCTGATGACCGGCAACAGCGGCTTCACCGGCGCCACCACGGTCAACGCCGGCAGCCTGCTGGTCAACGGCAGCCTGGCCAGTGCCACGGTGCAGGTCAACAACGGGGCGACCCTGGGCGGCAGCGGCAACTACGCCGGCACGGTCAACCTGGCCAGCGGTGCGACCCTGGCGGCAGGCAGCGGCGCCACGCCACTCAAGGTCGGTGCGCTCAACCTGGATGCCGGCAGCAATGTCGACCTGGCGCTCGGGCAGGCATCGGCCTCGACCACCGTGGTCAAGGTGGCGGGCGACCTGACCCTTGATGGCACGCTCAACATCAGCAATGCCGGTGGCTTCGGCAGCGGCGTTTACCAGCTGTTCAGCTACGGAGGCAACCTGACCGACAACGGCCTGCTGTTCGGCCTGCTGCCAGGCGGCACCTTGCCAGGCCAACTGACCCTGCAGACGGCCATCGCCCAGCAGATCAACCTGGTGGTGCAGGGCGCCGGTGGCGCACTGCAGTTCTGGAACGGCGGCAAGACCAACGCCGACGGCACCATCGGTGGCGGTAGCGGCACCTGGGGCAACGGCACCAACTGGACCGACGTCAACGGCAACCTGAGCGAAACCTGGGATGCGCAGTTCGGCGTGTTCGGTGGCCAGGCGGGGACCGTCACCGTGGCCGGCAACCAGTCCTTCACTGGCCTGCAGTTCCTCAGCGGCGGCTACCAGCTGGTGGCCGGCAGCGGCGGCAGCCTGACACCGGTCAATGCAGCCAATGGCGACCTGGCCGCCGTGCGCGTGAACACCGGCGACAGCACGCAGATCTCGGCGCCGCTGGTGGGCGCGGGCGGTATCGAAAAACTCGACGCAGGCACGCTGATCCTGAGCGGCGCCAACACCTACACCGGCGGCACCAGGGTCAGCGGCGGTACGCTGGTGGGCAACACCACCAGCCTGCAAGGCAACATCGTCGACAACGCCAGCCTGGTGTTCCAGCAGGACACCGACGGCCGCTTCAACGGTGTGCTCAGCGGCACCGGCAACACCGTCAAGCAGGGTAGCGGCAGCCTGCTGCTGACCGGCAACCAGCCGTTCAGCGGCAACCTGGCGGTCAACCAGGGCCTGCTGCTGGTGGGCAATGCGGCCAACCCGGGCACGGTGCTCGGGGCCAAGGTCACGGTGGGGGCCGGTGCCGCACTGAGCGGCAACGGCAGCGTGGGCTCGCTGGTCAACAACGGTGTGGTGCAGCCTGACCCGGCCAGTGGGCTCAAGGTCGGCGGCAACTTCACCAACGCCCCGGGCGGCACCCTGCAGGTGGTGGTCGGCAACCCCGCCAGCAGCGGCCTGACCGTGGGCGGCACGGCCAACCTGGGCGGCAGCCTGGTGGTGCTGAACTCGGCACCGGCCTCGGGCAACGCGCAGTACACCGTGGTGACTGCCGGCGGCGGGGTGAACGGCACCTTCACCACCGTGCAGTTGCCGGATACGCCGTTCTACGACACCACGCTCAACTACGGCAGCAACCAGGTCGGCGTCACCATCAGCCGCAACGGCACCAGCCTCGGCGATGTGGCTGCGACCCCCAACCAGCAGGCCGTGGCCGGCGCACTGGGCAGCAGCGGGGCACCGGCGGCGGTGCTGGGCGCGGTCATGGCGCAGAACCGTGGTGGCGTTCAGGCGGCGCTGGACAGCCTGTCGGGCGAGATCCATGCCAGTACCGCCAGTGCGCTGATCGAAGACTCGCGCTACGTGCGCGAAGCGGTCAACGACCGCCTGCGCCAGCCAGGCTGCATGCGCGAGGAGGATCCGCGTCGGGCCCTGGCACCGAACGCCAACCAGCTCACCAGCGACGGTTGCCACGACGAGGCCGTGGGCTGGGCGCAGGCACTGGGCACCTGGGGCAAGATGGACGGCAACAGCAACAGCGCCAGCATCGACCGCAACGTGCAGGGCTTCCTGCTCGGGGTGGACCGCAGCCTGAACAGCGACTGGCGCGTGGGCGTGGCCGCCGGCTATACCCGCAGCGACCTGGATGCCAGCGGCCGCCGTTCCGATGCGAGCATCGACAGCTACCACCTGGCCACCTACCTGGGCTACCAGCTCGATGCCTTCTCGGCCCGCGTGGGTGCGGCGTACAGCTGGCACGACATCGAGAGCAAGCGTGACGTCGCCATCGGCAGCTACGACGACCGCCTCAAGGCCAAGTACAAGGCGCGCACCGCGCAGGTGTTCGGCGAGGTGAGCTACGCCATCGAGGCAGGCGGCGTGGCGCTGGAACCGTTCGCGGGCCTGGCCTACGTCAACTACGACAGCGACACTGCACGCGAGAAGGGCGGCGCGGCGCGGCTCAAGGCCAGTGCCGACCAGGACATCACCTTCTCCACCGTGGGCCTGCGGGCGGGCAAGGCGTTCAAGCTGGCCAACGGCAGTACCCTGACCCCGCGTGGCAGCCTGGGCTGGCGGCATGCCTACGGCGACACCAAGCCCGATGCCGACCTGCGCTTCATCGAGGGCGGCGCCGGCTTCACCACCCAGGGCGTGCCGATCGCCCGCGATGCGGCGGTGGTTGAGGCGGGGCTGGACCTGTCGATCGGGCAGGCCGGCAAACTGGGCCTGGGCTATTCGGGGCAGCTGTCCAGCGACACCCGCGACCATGCGGTAACGGTGAGTTTCAGCATGGGGTTCTAGGCGGCGAACGACGATCACGGCGCGTGAAGGCGGTGGCTTGAGCGCAGGTACCTCAAGTACCATCGCCCTCTGATTTGATGAGAGGGAAGTCGCTGATGATCGTCGGTATCGACCTGGGCACGACCCACAGCCTGGTGGCCGTGTGGCGCGATGGCGCCACTGAACTGGTGGCCAACGCACTCGGCCACACGCTCACCCCCAGCGTGGTGGGGCTCGACGACCAGGGCCGGGTGCTGGTCGGGCAGGCGGCGCGCGAGCGCCTGCACACCCATCCGCACCTGACCACCGCATTGTTCAAGCGCTACATGGGCAGCAACCAGCAGGTCACCTTGGGTGGGCGTGCCTACCGCCCCGAAGAACTCTCGGCACTGGTGCTCAAGAGCCTCAAGGAAGACGTCGAGCGTGCCTATGGCGAGCCGGTCACCGAGGCGGTCATCAGCGTGCCGGCCTACTTCAGCGATGCCCAGCGCAAGGCCACCCGCGTGGCCGGCGAACTGGCCGGGCTGCGCGTCGACAAACTGATCAACGAACCCACCGCCGCCGCACTCGCCTACGGCCTGCACCAGCGCGACAAGGAAACCTCGTTTCTGGTCTTCGACCTGGGTGGCGGCACCTTCGACGTGTCGATTCTGGAGCTGTTCGAAGGGGTGATGGAGGTGCGCGCCAGCGCCGGCGACAACTACCTGGGCGGTGAAGACTTCGACCAGTTGCTGCTGGAGCATTTCGTGCAGGCCCAGCAGGGCAACGACTTCCCCGGCGCGACCACGCTGCTGCAGCCGCTGCGCCGCGAGGCCGAGCGTGTACGCCGGCAGCTGGGTCAGGCCCAGCAGGCCGACTTCGTGGTACGCGTGGAGGGCCGCGAATGGCGCCACGTGTACACCCAGGACGCCCTGGCCGACCTGTTCGCACCGCTGCTGGCACGCCTGCGCACCCCCATCGAACGCGCCCTGCGCGATGCGCGCATCCGCGCCTCGGACCTGGACGAAGTGCTGCTGGTGGGCGGTACCACGCGCATGCCGCTGGTGCGCAAGCTGGCGGCTGGGCTGTTCGGGCGCTTCCCTTCGATCAGCCTCAACCCCGATGAAGTGGTGGCCCACGGCGCCGCCGTGCAGGCCGCGCTCAAGGCCCGGGATGCCGCGCTCGAAGAGGTGGTGCTGACCGACGTGTGCTCCTACACCCTGGGCATGGAAACCGTGCGCCAGGTCGGTGACCGCCACGAGAGCGGGCACTACCTGCCGATCATCGAGCGCAACAGCGTGGTGCCGGTGAGCCGGGTGCAGACGGTTTACACCGTCGGCGACCAGCAGGAGCAGGTGCTGGTCAAGGTGTTCCAGGGCGAGAGCCGCCTGGTGCGCGACAACGTGCTGCTGGGCGTGCTGGAGATTCCGGTGCCACGGCGCAAGGCCGGCGAGGTGGCCCTGGACGTGCGCTTCACCTACGACATCAACGGCATTCTCGAAGCCCAGGTGAGCATCCCGCTGACCGGCGAGCAGCATGCCCTGGTGATCGAGAACAACCCCGGCGTACTCAGCCCCGAAGAGGTACGCGAACGCCTGGCGGCGCTGGCCGAGCTCAAGACCCACCCGCGTGACCAGCAACCCAACACCCTGTTGCTGGCGCGCCTGGAGCGCCTGTATCAGGAAAGCCTGGGCGAGGTACGTGAGCTGATCGGGGCCTGGGCCGCGCAGTTCCAGCGCGTGCTGGAAACCCAGGACGAGCGCCAGATCCGCGAGGTGCGCCACGAGCTCGAACAGCGCGTGAATGAACTGGGCCAGGACAGCTGGCGCTGAAGGAGCGGCAATGAGTGACGTGATCGAAGACTGCTGGAGCGTGCTGGCCCTGGCCCCGGGCGCTGATGAACGCAGTATCAGGCGCCAGTATGCGCGCCTGCTCAAGGTGCACCGCCCCGACGAGGACCCCGAGGCCTTCCAGCGCCTGCGCGAGGCCTATGAACAGGCGCTGGCGCGCAGCCGCTGGGCACACGAGGACGATGCAGCGCCAGCGCTGGAATCGGCCGATGTGCCAGCCCCGCAGGCCGCGGCGGTGCACGTCGACATCGAACCCACACCCGCCAGGGAGCAACAGGCCCGCGCGCTGCTCGAAGGGCTGGACCCTGCGCAGCTCGACAACCTGTGGCGCCAGGCCGGTGAACTGGGGTGCGAGGCGGCCTTCGAGCAGCAGTTGCTGCAGCGCAGCCTGGATGACGAAACCCTGCGCCTGCCCATCCTGCACTGGGCGGTGCCGAGGCGTGGCTGGTTCACCCCCTGGCAGGCGGTGCCGATCGGCGCGTACCAGGGCGACGAACTGCTGGGCAGCCTCTGGCAAGCCTGCCACGCGCAGTTGCAGCACTATTTGCAGGCGGGCGACGAACAGGCGTTTTTCGCCAGCCTGCAGCACTGGGGCGGGCAGGCCTGGCTGGAGCCCTTCGACCGCCGCGAGCAGTTCCAGGCCATGCTGCTGGAGCTGCTTCACGATCACCCCGGCAGCAGCACCGCGCTGTTCGAACGCGTGTGCGGCTACTTCAACTGGAGCGACGATGACGGTGGCCCCCGGCCCGCGCACCTGTGGCAGGGCCTGAACGAGCGCTGCCGTCGCGATACCTGGTTCGCCCGCCAGCAGGCCCTGGCCGAGCAGTGGCACTGGCACACCAACCCCGAGGGCAATGCGGCCTACCTGCTGCTGCGCAACCTCGAGTTCAAGCAGCAGGTGGCGCTGGCCCAGGGCTTCAGCGAGGCCGACTGGGAAGCCTGTGAGCACCTGACGCAAACCCTGCTCTACCACTACCCCGAACTGCTCGACCAGGTGCCGCACCGAGACCTGTACTTCTGGCGCAGGCTGGCGCCGCGCCCGCTGCACCCGCGCAGCTACCTGCGGGTGATGAGCTGCATGGTGCTGGTGATCGTGCTGTGGCTGGCGGGGCCGGATTTCTTCGCGCACCCCTCCAATGTACTGATTGCCGCCGTGGTGGGCTCGCTGCTGACGGTGCAACTGTCGGCGGTGTTCATGCGCTTCTGGCTGTGGACCGCGCCGAGCCTGCTGGCGCTGGACCTGCGCCTGAGCGAATGGCTGATCCCGCGTCGGTTCAACCCCGATGGCGAGCGTCTGCTGCTGCGCCATGGCGTGCCGCGCCTGCTGCTGGCACTGCCGATCTACCCGATGCTGGCCGGTACCCACCCGTGGACCGGTATCGTCGCGCTGACGGGCTACTTCGCTGTCGGGCTGCTTGGCCTGTTGCCGTATCAGCCACCACAGGAAGGCGGCCCGGCGTGGCGCCAGCCGTGGGTGACGCTGCACCGGCTCTACGAATTCAACCTGGCCCAGGCCGCGGTCCTGCTGGTAACGGTGGGCGTGGTGGCGTGGTGGCAGGTTCACCCACCAGGAGTAATTTCATGAGTTTGCCTGAAGCTTTCGACACCGCGCTGTGCCTGAACGGGCCGCGCCTGCAACTGCGGCCCATGCAGGCCCGCGATGCCGAGCAGTGGCTGGGGATCATGGCCGACCCCGAGGTGATGCGTTACTGGCACCACGGGCCGTGGCAGACCTTGGACGAAGCCGAAGTGGCCTTGCTGGCCGACCGCGCCGCCTACCTGGCCGGGCGCAGCCTCAAGCTGGGTATCTACCCGCAGGGCAGCGACCTGCTGCTGGGCATGTGCCAGTTTTTCAACATCGACGCCGAGTCGCGCCGCGGCGAAATCGGCTACTGCCTGGCCAGCAGCGCCCAGGGCCAGGGCTACATGGGCGAGGCGCTGGAGCTGTTCGTCGAGTACCTTGCCATCGGCCTGAACATGCGCCGCCTCGAGGCCGAGATCGACCCGCGCAACGGTGCCTCGGCGCGCACCCTCGAACGCATGGGCTTCGAGCGTGAAGGGCTGCTGCGCGAGCGCTGGTGCATCGCCGGCGAGGTGTCGGATTCGGCGTTGTACGGGCTGCTGCTCGAATCGGCCTGAATGACTTGGACAGCGGGGCAGGCGATGGGCTATCGTCGCGCCCCGCTTCCCACCCGGCTGAATGGACTTACTGGTGCGCTTCGATTTCCGCTTGCTGAGCCTGCTGCTGTACCTCGCCTGCCTGTACCCGGAGGCCTGCGCCTGGGGGCACGATTCGGTGCTGCGCGGCATGCACGCGCTGTCGATGGGCTGGCTGGCCGGCGGCCTGTGGTTCGCCAACCCGCTGCTACTGGGCGCCTTCGCAACCCACCGCAAAGACCCCAAAACCGCTTACCGCCTGGGCTGGTGCGCACTGCTGCTGGCGGGCTCGGCCCTGGCGCTGGGCTGGACCGACTGGTCGCCGATCCCGCCGGCGCCCCACGGCGGGCCTGACGTGCGCACCGGCTACTACCTGTGGCTGGCTTCGATGCTGGCGTTCGTGATCGGCCAGCACCGCTACCGGCGCCAGCCCAGGCTTACCCAGCCAGCGTTGGGTTGGCTGCACTGGGTGCTGGTGGCGGGTATCGTGCTGACCATTCCACTGTCGTTCGTCAAGGCCACCGTCGCGCCGGCGCGACCGGTCTACATGAACCTCGGCGAGCCGCCAGCGGCCTGCGACGACTGCGAACTCGGGGTCAACTAGATGCTGGCACTGTTCAAGCGGCATTACGTGGTACTGAGCCTGGCGCTGTACCTGGGCAGCCTGTTTCTGGATGCCGTGCCGGTCAGCGAGGTGACCATGCGCGGCATGCATGTGCTGACCCTCGGCTGGCTGGGTGGCAGCGCCTGGTGGGCCAACCCGCTGCTGTGCCTGGCACTGATGCTGCGGCGCAACCGGCCGCTGCTGTCGCTGTTGGCGGCGGTCGCGGCACTGGTGCTGGCGGCGCAGTGGCTGCCAGTGATCGGCTGGGGCGACAGCGCGCTGGTGCCGCGCAAGGCCAATGGCCAGGCCAACCTGCTGGGCGCCTACTACCTGTGGTTGCTGGCGTTGGCGGCATACGTGGCCGGCCAGTTTCTCAACCGCCGGCAGGCGCCGGGCGGGCCGGGCCAGGGCTGGCTGGCCTGGGTGCTGGTGGCGGCGATCTATGCCACGGCGGCGTTCTCGTTCAGCGTGGGCAGCGGCGCCAATGTCACGCCCCCGGCCCCGGCAATACCCTCCAATTCCATCTGACCTGCGGACACTCCTGTGAAACGTCATTACCTCACGCTCAGCCTGGTGCTGTACGTGGCCTGCCTGTATTTCAATGCCTACTACACCGACAACGGTGCCCACATGAGTTCGGTATGGTTGCTGGTGTACGGGCTGTGGGGCATCCCGTTCCAGATCTATGGCTGGTTTGCCAACCCGGTCTTCGGCCTGGCGCTGCTGGCCCATCGCTGGTGGCCGCGGGTGGGGTTGGGCCTGTCGGTGCTGGCGCTGTTGCTGGGGCTGTCGTTCCTGGTGGTGAGCACGGTGCCGGACAACACGCCGCAGTCCTATGATTTCGTGCAACTCACCGCGCTGGGCGTGGGGTACTACCTGTGGATCGGCGCCTTCGTACTGATGACCCTGGGGCAGGCGCTGCACTGTCGTGACCGGCGCGAGGTGCGCCAGGTGCCGCGTCTGCGCGTTGTCGACTGGCTGCTGTTGCTGGTGGTGCTGGGGGTGATCCTGTTCAATGCGTTCCCCCAGCACGGCTACGTGTTCGAGCGCACCCACCCCTGGTGAGCCCTCAACGGTTGGCGCGGGTGCCCCATTGCACCACCAGCATGCCGACGATGATCAGCGCCACCCCGGCGATGCGCAGGCCGTTGACCGGGCGCGATGGCAGGCCCATCAGCCCCCACTGGTCGATGATCAGCGACGAGAGTACCTGGCCGGCGATCACGCACACGATGAAGCCGGCCGCGCCCAGGCGCGGGGTGAGGATCAGCGCCGCGGTGATGTAGGCCACCCCGGCCACGCCACCCAGCCACGCCCACCACGGCGCCTGACCGAGGTTGGCCAGTTGCGGCAGCGGTGCGCGCATCAGCAGCAGGGCTGGCAGCACCATCAGCACGCTCACCGCCAGCGAGATCAACGTGGCCCACAGCGGGTGCCCGAGCAGGCGCCCGAGCGCGGCGTTGGCACCGGCCTGGAACGGCACGGCGGCACCGGCCAGCAGGGCGACAAGCAGCGGTATGGCGACAGCGAGGTTGAGGTTCATGGTGGTTTCCTTCTGGCTATGGAGGGCTTGGTACAGTCTTGGTTATCTGTTTCACTGATGGAAATTCGAATTGTGCACAGGGGCTATTCGCCACATGGATGATCTGCGCCGTATCGACCTCAACCTGCTGCTGACCCTGCATGCGCTGCTGGCCGAGCAGCACGTCTCGCGCGCGGCCTTGCGACTGCACCGCAGCCAGCCGGCGGTGAGCCATGCGCTGGCGCAGTTGCGCGAGATCTTCCAGGACCCGCTGCTGGTGCGCCGTGCGGGCCGCCTGCAGCCCACGTTGCGTGCGCTGGAACTGGCGGCGCCGTTGCAGGATGCCCTGCAGCAACTGGATGCGCTGCTGGGCAGCCCCGGCTTCGAGCCGGCGCGGGCGCGGCGCAGCTTTCGCCTGGCGATGTCGGACTATGGCGCGCGGGTGGTGCTGCCGGGCCTGATGCGCTGCCTGCGCGAGACCGCACCGGGCATCGACCTGGTGGTCAGCCAGGGCAGCCGCGAGGCGATGCTCGGCCAGTTGCTCGATGGCGAGGTGGACCTGGCGCTGGGCGTATTCCCCACCCTGGCCGAGCCGTTGCAGGCCGCCACGCTGTTCGAGGAGGGGTTCGTGTGTGTGGCCGACCGCGCCACGCTGCCGGCCCGTGGCGGGCTGACATTGCCCGCCTGGCTGGCGCGCCCCCATGTGCTGGTGGCGATGCGACCCGGGGCCGACAACGAGATCGACCAGGCCCTGGCGGCGCTGGGGCAGCAGCGCCGGGTGGTGCTGGCGTTGCCGCACTGGGCGGCGGCCAGCGACGTGCTGGTGGGTACCGACCTGGTGCTGACCGTGGCGCGGCGCAGCGTGCAGAACATCAAGGCGCTGCGTGGGTTGCGCTGTTTCGAGCCGCCGCTGGCGATTCGCGCGTTCGCCTTTCAGCAGGTGTGGCACGAGCGACGCAAAAAGGAAGCGGCGCACCATTGGTTACGCGAGCAGGTCATGCGAGCCTGTGCGCCCTAGGCAGTCAGAACAGGAGAGGCAAGCCATGAGTATCAAGCGGATGATGGGGGTTGCGGTGCTGTCGCTGGCGGCAGTTGCGCCGCTGGCGCTGGCGCAGGACAAGACTTCGGTGGCGTACAAGGCCTGCATGGACACCGCGAACACCACGGTGAGCATGAACGAATGCAACAACGCCGAGATCGCCCGCCAGGACAAACGCCTGAACCAGGTCTACAAGAAGGCCATGGCCGCGTTTGGGCCGGTGCAGCAGGGCAAGCTCCGGGATGCGCAGCGGGCGTGGATCAAGTACATCGACAGCAACTGCGATTTCTACTTCACGCAGACCGGCGGCACCATGGACATCCTCAATGGTGGTGGCTGCCGCCTGCGCATGACCTCCGAACGCGCGGATGAGCTGGAGGCATTGCAGGCGCCTTGAACGCCCTTCGCCGGCAATGGCACGCGCTCGATGACAGGCGCGCGCCTTGCTGGCGAAGGCCGCGCCGCAACCCTCAGCGCAGAAACGGCAGCAGGTGCCCGACAAATGCCTCGGGCGCCTCTTCGGTCACAAAGTGCCCGCAGCCCTCGATGATCGCGCCCTGCAACGTGGCGGCGCGCCCCTCCAGGGTTACCCGCGGCGCATCATTGGTTGCCAGTTGCGCCCCGATCGCCAGCACCGGCATGCCCAGTGGCACCTGCCCGCGCTGCTGGTTCTGGCGAATCGTTTCGGGTATCGCGCGGTAGTAGGCAAACCCGCCACGCAAGCCCCCCGGCGCCGAGTACGCCTGCACATAGGTATCCACCGCCACCCGATCCAGGCGCACAGCCCATTTCTCGAACATGAACCTCAGGTACTGCGCTTCGCGCCCGGTAATCAGCGCCTCGGGCAGGTCCTGCAACTGGTTGAACATGAAGTGCCACAGGAAGATGTTCTGCTCCGGCGGCGCGAAGATCGACGGCGCCGGCGCCAGGCCCGGAATCACCGCTTCGCTCAGGCACAGCCGGTTCACCACCCCCGGAAAATCGCTGGCCAGGGCATACCCCACCCACATGCCCACATCGTGGCCCACCACGGCATAGCGTTCGTGCCCCAGTTGCCCCATCAGCGCGTGCAGGCGGGCGGCGCAGGTGCCGGTGTCGTAGCCGTCCAGCGGCTTGTCGGAAAGCCCCATGCCGGGAAGGTCCACGGCAATCGCCTGGTAACCGTTGTCGGCCAGGGCCGCCATGACGTGCCGCCAGGTGTACCAGGTCTGTGGCCAGCCGGGGATCAGCAGTACCGGTGCCCCTTCGCCCTGGGTGACGTAGTGCAGGCGCAGGCCGTGCACATGGGCGTAATGGTGAGTGTGCGTGCTCATCGTTGCAGCTCCCCGACAGGGTTGCCTTCAAGGCCGAGCATCCTGGCGATGACCGCCGGCGCCACCGGGGTACCGGCGAAGTCGTCGAACACCGTGTCGGTGACCTGGATGATGTGCCGGTTGATGAACGCCACGCCTTCACGTGCCCCATCGTGCTGGTTTTTCAGGCAGCACTCCCACTCCAGCGTGGCCCAGCCGCTGTAGTCGTATTCGGCCAGCTTGCTGAAGATGCCCTTGAAGTCGACCTGCCCGTCCCCCAGCGAACGGAAGCGTGCGGCGCGCTTGAGCCAGGGTTGATAACCGCCGAACAGGCCCTGCTTGCCGGTGGGCAGGAACTCGGCGTCCTTGACGTGGAACATGCGGATGTAGTCCCGGTAGTGGTCGATGAACGCCAGGTAGTCGAGTTGCTGCAGGATCAGGTGGCTGGGATCGAACAGCATCTTGCAGCGCGGGTGGTGGCCGACGTGTTCGAGAAACAGCTCGAAGCTTGCGCCGTCGTGCAGGTCTTCGGCGGGGTGAATTTCGAAGCACAGGTTGATGCCCTGTTCGGCGCAGGTATCGAGCACCGGCAGCCAGCGCCTGGCCAACTCGGCGAAGGCTGTTTCAACAAGGCCGTCGGGTCGTTGCGGGAAGGGAAAGACGTACGGCCACGCCAGTGCACCGGAAAAAGTCCCCATGTCGCTCAGGCCCAGGCGCCGCGACGCGATGGCCGCGCAGGTGAGCTGGTGCACCGCCCAGGCACTGCGGGCAGCCGGGTCGCCCTGCAGGTGGGCCGGTGCAAAACTGTCGCACAAGGCGTCGTATGCCGGGTGTACCGCCACCAGCTGGCCAAAGAGATGCGTGGTCAGCTCGCTGATCACCAGCCCGTGTTCGGCCAGCATGGCGGTGATGTCGTCGCAGTAGGCCTGGCTGCTTGCGGCTAGCTCGACATCGAACAGACGCTTGTCCCAGGCCGGTATCTGCAACGCCTTGAAGCCCATGTGCGCAGCCCACCGGGCGATGTTGGGCAGTGAGTCGAACGGTGCCTGTTCGGCACTGAATTGCGCCAGATGCAGGCTGGGGCCTTTCAACGTAATCATGTGGAACTCCTATTGTTTGTTGATCGACAAACAATAAGGATGCAGCCTGCGCGTCGTCAAGTATTCTTTGTCTTTCGACAAACAATTACGGATAATGCCGCCTTCATTCCTGGTTGGAGACTATCGAGATGGCAGGCCGACCACGCCAGTTCGACCGTGAAGCCGCGTTGCGCACCGCCCGGGATGTGTTCTGGGCGCGCGGTTTCGAAGCCACGTCCATGAGCGACCTGGTGGCTGCGCTGGGTATCGCTTCGGCGCGCATCTATGCCGCGTTCGGCTCCAAGGAGCGCTTGTTCAAGGAGGCCATCGAGCTGTATGAGCGCGAAGAGGGCGCATTTTCGACCCAGGCGCTGAGCGAGCAACCCACGGCCTACCAGGCCATCGAGCGGCTGTTGCTCGATGCCGTCGACCTGTACACCCGCCCAGCGGGTCCACTGGGCTGCATGGTGGTGTCGGCAGCCACCAACTGCTCGGCCGACAACGACGCCGTGCGTGAATGGCTGGCCGACCACCGCCGCGAAAAAACCTTGTCGATCATTCAGCGCTTGCAGCAGGCGGCCGAGGCGGGCGAGTTGAAACCCGAGGTCGATGTGCAATCGCTGGGCGATTTTTTTGCCACGCTGCTGCATGGGTTGTCGGTGCAGGCCCGCGACGGGATCGCACGTGAGCGCCTGCTCAAGGCAGTGGCGCCGGCCATGCAGATGCTGGCCCTGGCTACCGGTGGGCATGGACCATCGGCCGCCGATCAAATACCCTGACACCGTCATTTCCCAACCCCGTACCGACCATGATTGCCCACTTCGCGATTTTTCTCTGCACCCTGGTCGCCATGGAAGGTGTCGGTTATCTGGCGCACAGGTACGTGATGCACGGCTGGGGCTGGTTTCTGCATCGCTCGCACCACGAACCGCACCTGGGCACGCTGGAAACCAACGATATCTACCTGCTGATCCTGGCCCTGGCCGCGATCACCCTGATCGTGCTGGGCAATGCCGGCCACGACCCGTTGCAGTGGGTGGGCGCCGGGGTGGCGGGGTTCGGGCTGATCTACGTGTTGGTGCACGACGGCATCGTGCACCGCCACTGGCCCGCGCGCCCCAGGCCGCGCCACCCCTATCTGCGTCGGCTGTACCACGCACACCTGATGCACCACGCGGTGAAGGGGCGCAGGCACAGCGTGTCGTTCGGCTTCCTCTACGCACCGCCCCTGCATGTGCTCAGGCAGCAGCTGCGCGAGCGCCGTGTCAGGCCGGCTCGCTCAGCGCCGGGGCCTTGCTCGGCGGCTTTATCGAGCCAATGTACACCGCCAGCACCGTCACCAGCGCGCCGGTGATCTGCATGGCCGAACTGGCCTTGTCCAGAAACGCCACGTCGATGAAGTAGGTGATCACCGGCTCCAGCAGCAGGATCAGCCCTGCCAGCCCGAGGCTGATGGCACCAATCGAGCGGTTGACCAGCAACCAGCCGACGAACTGCACCAGCACGCCATAGATCACCAGCATGTAGAAGGTCTGCTGGTCGGCGATGGCCAGGCTCTCGCCCCGCAACAGCGCGTACCCCAGCATCACCCCGGCCGCCCACAGGCTCAGGTGCAGCATCTGCGCGATCTTGTCGCCGCCGCCCTGGGGCAGTTGGGTGGTGACTTTCAGGTAGTACACGCACACGGCATAGGCCAGCCCCGACAGCACGCCATAGACCACGCCCTGGATACCCAGCGCGCTGCCCATCTCCGGCAGCAGCAACAGGTACAGGCCGACGAAGGCCAGGCTGATCGAGGCGACGAAATACAGCGACGGTTTCTCTTTGAGCAGGCACAGCCCGAGCAAGGTCATGAAGAACACCTGGCAGTTGGTCAGGATCGAGCCGATGCCCGGCCCGACGATGTAGATGCTGTGGTGCCACAGGATCAGGTCGATGGCCAGGAACACGCCGGCCAGGGCGGTGTAGCGTCGAGCCCTGGGGTGGGCCAGGCGAGCAGGTTGCCTTCTCACCCGCAGCAGCAGGTAGAACAGCACCGAGGCGATCAGCATCCGGTAGAAACCCGCGCCCCCGGCGCCGATATGGGCGAAGGCCACCGCCAGCGCCGACAGGCTGAGCATCAGCCCGCCCAGTGTCAGTTCGACGATGGCCCGGTTGCTGGAGAGGGTGACCCCGTTGGATGACTGCATGGTTTTCTCTGGTCTGTTGCGAAGAAGTCGGGCAAATTTATCCACCCGCCTTGCGCGCGTATTGCACAAAACTGGACAGGCCATGGAGCAACAGGACTTCTCGCGCTTCTGGCGCGTCCCCGAAGGGGGCTGTGAATTGCTGGCGGCGCGCTACAGCGCACGGGCCTTCGGCCGCCATTCCCATGAGCGCTACGCGGTGGGGGTGATCGGCGCGGGCGTGGAGAAGCTCTTCTACCGTGGCACCCAGCACCTGGGCACCGCCGGCAGCATCGTCACCCTGACCCCGGGCGAGATGCACGACGGCGTGCCGGGCAGCGCCGAGGGTTGGAGCTACCGCATGCTCTACCTCGACCCGCAGTGGCTCAACCGTGCGGTGTTCGAGGGGCGTTTCGGTGACGGGCATATCCACCTGTTCCAGCAGGCGCTGACCCACGACATGGGCTTTGCCCAGGCCTTCCTGCACCAGCATCAGGTTATCGAGCAGTCGTGTTCGAGCCTTGAGCGCGAGAGCGTGCTGCTGCACCTGGTCAGCCAGCTGTTCGAGCGGTGCGGCGGGCCGCAGCCCCGGGCGGTGGCCGACGAACGCGAAGTGGTGCGACGGGTGCGGCAGATGCTCGACGAGCAGTACGCGCAGAACATCGCGCTGAACGACCTGGCGCAGTGGGTGGGGCTCGATCCGCTGTACCTGATACGGGTGTTCAAGAAGAGCGTGGGCGTATCGCCGCACAGCTATCAGATCCAGACGCGGGTGGCGCGGGTGCAGCAGTTGCTGCGCAGTGGCGTGGGCATCGCCGAGGCGTCGCTGCGTTGCGGGTTCTTCGACCAGAGCCACATGACCCGGGCCTTCAAGAAAGTGGTCGGCATCACCCCGGGCTGCTTCCAGCGCGGCTGAGCCGTGCAGGAGCCGGCCTTGCCGGCGAGGCGCCTGGCCCCGACAATGTGTTCCCGATGGATGCTCCACCAAGGAAGGACTTCACCGTGCACCGTATCGCCACGCTGTTGTGCTTGCTGCTCACCCTGGGCGGCTGTACCGAATACAAATGGGGTCATGACTGGAAGCCCGACCGCCTGGGCGGCTGGCAGGACCACACCGACCCCAAGCTGCGCTACGGCGCGTCGCTGGGCGCCACCTGCAACGCCAGCCCGTTGTGGCTCAAGGTGGTGGATCACGGTCAGTCGACCTACCAGTCGCTGTTGTTCATTCCGTTGTTCCCTGACCGCACAGGCGGCGATTACCCCCTGTGGATAACCGTCAACCATCCTGCCCTCAAGGCGTGCAGCTCATCGGCACCGAGCCCGCTGCGGGTGAAGATGGGCGATCAGGTGGTACAGGGCCTGCGCTTTCCCGAGCGGGCGCAGGAGGACGGCACCTGCGTGATCGAATTCGATGACGATCGCTACGCGGCCGATGAGATGTCGATCGAGATCGACCCGGCGGTGCTGCCTTGCACGATCGCCCCCGTGACCCTGAAAAAGGACCGCTACTTCTGCATTCGCAACATGCGCTGGGGCGGCTCGCCCAGTTGCCGCGAGTAGGGCACGGCTTGCAAATCCCAGGGCGAGGGATAAGAATGCGAACAATTACCATTAGTGTGCCCCTCGCATGTCCAACCCGCGCCCGTCCGCCCAGCACCCGTTGCACCTGCTGTACGCCGAACACCATCACTGGTTGCGCGGCTGGCTGGCCCGTCGGCTCAATTCCCACGCCGATGCCGCGGACCTCACCCACGACACCTTCCTGCGTACCCTGACTTCGCCGCACCTGGGCCAGCTGGACGAGCCGCGGGCGTTCCTGTGCATGGTCGCCAAGCGGGTGCTGTACACCTTCTGGCGTCGCGGCGAGCTGGAGCGCGCCTACCTTGAAGCGCTGGCCAACCTGCCCGAGCCGGTGGCGCCGTGCGAGGAAACCCTGGCGGTGCTGCGCGAGGCGCTGGAGGCGGTGGATGCCTTGCTGGCCGGGTTGCCGGCCAAGGTGCGCCATGCCTTTCTGCTCAACCGCCTGGAGGGCCTGACCCACCAGCAGATCGCCGACCAGATGCAGGTGTCGTTGAGCAGCGTCGAGCGCTGGGTGCGGCGCGCCGTGACCCATTGCTACCTGGCACAACTGGGCGCGGGCACGTGAGCGGCCGCAGCCTGGCAGCGCTGACCCCGGCGGTGCGCGAAGCCATCGAATGGAGCGTGCGCCTGGGCTCGGGGGCGGCGACGGCAGCCGACCGCGACGCCTTCGAGCAGTGGCAGGCGCTGGACGCAAGCCATCGCCAGGCCTGGCAGGCGGTTACCCAGGCCACCCACACACCCTTGAACCCCTTGCTGGAAGTGCCCGGCAGCGCCAGTGCGGCCACGCGCGCCCTGCGCAGCAGCGGGTTGTCGCTGCAGCGGCGCCGGTTGCTGCGCGGCGGCAGCGCCTTGCTGCTGATGCTGGGCCTGCCGGCGTTGTTGACGGTGCAACGGCGCATGCCACTGGACGCCGTGTTCAGCGACCACTACAGCGGCACCGGCGAGCGCAGGCGCATTCAACTGGCTGACGGCAGCGTGCTGCTGCTCAATGCGCGCACCACCGTGGAGGTGGCGTTCAGTGCCGAAGCCCGGGTGATCCATCTGCGCCACGGCGAGCTGAACATCCAGGTGGCCCGCGACCCGCACCGCCCCCTCGAGGTGGTCACTGCGCAAGGCCGGGTGCGGGCCCTGGGCACGCGCTTCAGTGTCGCCACGCTGGATCAGCGCAGTGCCGTCAGCGTGCAGCAGCACAGCGTGCAGGTGCGTAACCGCGCCGGGCAGAGCATCGTGGTGGACAGCGGGCAGACCCTGCGCTTTGCCGACGATGCACTCTCGCCCCTGGGCAATGAGCAAGGCCGCCTGGATGCCTGGATGGAAGGTCGCCTGGAGGTGGACGACGCGTCTCTGGGCAGCGTGATCGATGCCTTGCGCCCTTACCGCTACGGCGTGCTGCGGGTTTCCCCGGCGGCGGCGCAACTGCGCGTGTTCGGGGTGTTCCCGCTGGACGACAGCGACCGCGCCCTGCAATCGCTGGCGCAGGTGCTGCCGATCAGTGTCGAGGCGTTTGGGCCGATCACCCTGATCGACCTGCGCTGAAAAAACATTCCGCCAGGGTGAAGGCTTTTTTCGGCTCGCTGGACATAGCAGGAAACGCCCATTCACTTCCTGCGAGGAAAGCCCTTCACATGCGTCCCCAACTCCTGAGCCCCGCGCGCCTGGCACTGGCTGTCGCGGTTGCCGTTTCTGCCTGCTCCCTCGACCTGAACCGCGCCTGGGCGGACCCAGCCATGCAGCGCTATGCGTTGCCGGCGCAACCGCTGGACCAGGCCCTGCGCCAGATCGCCCGGCAAAGCGCCAGCACCCTGGTGGTGGACCCGGCGCTGCTGCGCGGGCGCCAGAGCGCGGCGGTGAACGGGCAACTGAGCGCCGAGGCAGCGGTGCGCCAGGCAGTGGCGGGCAGCGGCCTGCAACTGCGCGTGACCGACAACGGCACCCTGACCCTGGAGAAGGCCGACAGCAGTGATGCGCTGCAACTGGGTGCCACCAGCATCACCGGCAGTGCGCTGGGCGAGGTCACGGAAAACACTGGCTCCTACACCACCGCCAGCATGGCCACGGCCACCAAGTTCAAGGCCTCGGCCCGGGAAACCCCGCAGTCGGTGACCGTGGTCACCCGCCAGCGCATGGACGACCAGAACATGCAGACCCTGGACGACATCGCCAGTTACACGCCGGGGCTGACCCTGCGCAAGACCGGCGGCGAGCGCCCGCAGTTCTACTCGCGCGGTGCGGCCATCGACAACATCATGGTCGACGGCCTGCCCATCGCCTACGACAGCGACACCCTGGGCACCGCGACCCTGGCGATGTTCGACCGGGTGGAGGTGGTACGCGGGGCTTCCGGCCTGATGGTGGGCTCGGGCAACCCGTCGGGTACCCTCAATCTGGTGCGCAAGCGCCCCACGCTGGCGCCGCAGATCACCCTCACGGCGGCAGCCGGCAGCTGGGACAATTACCGTACCGAAATCGACGCCAGCAGCAGCCTCAATGATGCCGGTACCGTACGCGGGCGAGTGGTGGGCAGCTACCAGGACAAGAACAGCTTTACCGATGCCTACAGCAACCAGCGCCAGTTGCTGTACGGGATCACTGAATTCGACCTGTCGGACGCCACCACGCTGACCCTGGGCGGCTACTACAACCGCGAGGACAACCCCGGCGCGGACTGGAACGGCAGCCCGACCCATGCCGATGGCAGCTTCCTCGACATTTCCCGCTCGTCGCGCTTCAGCCCCGACTGGACCTACTGGGACAAGACCAACAAGAGCGTGTTCGCCGAGGTGGAACATCGCCTGGACAACGACTGGCGCCTGCGCCTGAGCGCCAGCTGGCTGAAGGCCAACCTCGAGATGCTGGGCAGCAGCTACTACCGGCTGGACCCGACCGCCGACGAGCTGCAACTGAATGTGGGGCGCTACTCCTACGAACATACGCAGAAGAGTATCGATGGTTATGCCAGCGGGCCGTTCAGCCTGTTCGGGCGTACCCATGAACTGGTGATGGGGGCGAGCTACCGCCGCGACGATACCGACGACGGCCCTGGCGGCGGCCCGGATGCGAGCTTCAACTATGTCGTGGACCCCAACAACTTCCACTACAAGGACGTGCCCCGGCCGGCCATCGACTACAACTGGTCGCGCAAGGGCAAGGTGGATCAGTCCAGTGCCTACACCGCCGTGCGTTTCAACCTGCGCGATGACCTGAAGCTGATCCTCGGCTCGCGCCTGGACTGGTATGAGTACCAGCAGCACACCGAGGTCGGGGCCTACGCCTTCGGCGCCGACTACAAGGCCACCCGCGAGGTCACCCCGTATGCGGGACTGATCTATGACCTGAACGACACCTACTCGGTCTACACCAGCTGGACGCGCATCTTCAAGCCGCAGGAATACCAGAATAGCAGCGGTGGCCTGCTGGCGCCGGTAACCGGCACCAACTACGAGGCCGGGCTCAAGGCCGAGTACTTCGGTGGCGCGTTGAACGCCAGTTTCGCGCTGTTCCAGCTCGACCAGGAGAACCTGGCCAAGTCGTTGCCGGCAGGTGATTGCCCGACCATGGATGCCTGCTACGAGGCGGCCGGCGAAATTCGTACCCGCGGCCTGGAACTGGAGCTGGGCGGCGAACTGGCGCCGGGCTGGCAGGCGTCGGCCGGCTATACCTATGCGGCGGCCGAGTATGTGAAGGCGACCGGCTCGGCGCAGAAGGGTGACCGCTTCGACAGTGATTCGCCGTACAACCTGTTCAAGCTGGCGACCAGCTACCAGTTGCCGGGCGACCTCGATCAATGGAGCGTGGGCGGGGCCTTTCGCACCCAGAGCCGCACCTATACCAGCTACAGCGTGAAGCAGGGCGGGTACAGCGTGGTCGACCTGATGACCCAGTACCGCGTGACGCCGGCGGTGACGTTGCAGACCAACCTCAACAACGTGGCGGACAAGCGTTACTACCAGAGCATCAGCAACCCGGCCGGGGCCAACATCTTCGGCGAGCCGCGCAATGTGATGTTCACCGTGAAGTGGTCGTTGTGAAGTCGCTGAAGGCGCGGAACAGGCGGGTGCCCACGTAGCTGCGCAGGTGCGGGTGGCGGCTGCGGTGGTAGCAGTCCCAGTAGCTGACCATGCGTGCGCGGGTCAGGCTGAAGTAGGCGGGGTTGTCGTTGAAGAAGCGGCCGTAGGCGCTGGCGTCCAGGGTCGACAGGTTGGCCTCGCACAGCGCCAGCAGCTCGATCACGTATTCGCCGGTGAGCTGGAACACGAACGGGATGACCCACGTCTCTGGTGCCCGAATGATCTGCTGCAGGTAACGCTCGCGCACGTGGCCGTCGGGGTGGCGGGTGAGCAGGCAGGCGTGGATCAGTGACCGGGCTGTATCGGCAGCCGGCAGGTGAAGGCGGTAGGGCAGGGTCAGGGGTTCGCCGTCGAGGGTGACGGCGATGCCCTGGTCACCGTTGGGCAGGTCGAGGTGCCGGGCCAGGTCCTGGACTTCGCGGGCCAGGTGGTGGGGGAAGGCGGCGGTGAGGGTGGTGGGCATGCACTGCTCCGGATTGTTGGGGTATGTGCTGGCGTCATCGCGGGTCAAGCCCGCTCCCACAAGGAACTGCGCCGAACCTGTGGGAGCGGGCTCGACCCGCGATGGGCGGCGCCGCCGCCCGCTTCAGCGCTGCGTCGCCCAGTACCCCTGCAACGCCCGCGCCGCGGGCTCGATGGCGGCCACGCGCTGGCGATGCAGCGCCACATCCAGGTCGGCGGGCAGTTCGAAGTTGTCCTGTGCGGCACAGGTCTCGATCACATCCAGTGCCACCTGCTGCTGCGCCGGCAAGGCCGGCCAGTTGGCCAGGCCTGCACCGCGCAGGTAGCCAAAGCACCACTCTTCGGCCAGCGTCAGCGGCTGGCCGTTGTGCTCGGTCTCTTCGAAGCGCGGCGAGAAACGCTCGGCCAGGTTGTTCGCGTGCAGGGTCACCAGCTCGACGAAGCGCTGGCAGTCTGCAGCGCTTTCCCATTCCGGCTGGCGACCACCGAAGATCCCCGGGAACCATTCGTCGATAGCCACAGGCGCCGGGCCGGACACCAGCGCGGTGAGGTAGCCGTCCAGTTCCGAGGCGTTGAGCACCGAATGGTCATCGCCATACTGCAGCAGGATGTCTTCGATGAACTCGAAGTCGGTGTCGTTGAGCGTCTGCATGAAAAAGGTCCTTCACATAACGGTGGGCGCAGCCAGGCTGCGCGTCAAAGGCGGGAAGGATGGCGCTTTCGCCGGTTTTTATCCAGCGTGCTGATCAGCGCTCAGAAGCGCTCGTCGAGCAGGGCCGGCAAGGTCAGCTCCTTGACGTAGCTGGCCGACGACAGGCTCAGCGCCATGCGCACCACCTGCACCACGTCGTGCACGGGGATCAGCTGGCCTTCGCCGCGTTGTTCGGCCACGTCGCGGGGCGTGCTGAGCGGGTCTTCGGTGTTGAGGTAACCCAGGTTCAGGCAGGTCACGGCCAGGCGCTGCTGGCGGTAGCCTTCGCGCAGCGCATCGGCGATGCCACGCAGGGCGAACTTGGAGGCGCCGAAGGCCACCTCGGGGCGCCCGCTCTGGGGCAGGCCGGAGGTGGAACCGGTGAGGATGATGCGCGGGGTGGCGCTGCGCAACAGGGTGGGCAGCAGGCGCTTGATCAGCAGCAGGGTGGCGGTGATGTTGCAACTGACGATGGCCTGTACCTGCGCGTCGCTGTCGCCGAGAAAGTCGTAGGCCGGGTCGAAGGCCAGCTCTTCCCAGATGCCGAGGTTGTAGATCAGCGTGTCGAGGCCGTGCTCTGCCACAGCCTGGGCGATGGCGTGCGCGGCGCTGGCCGGCTCGGCCAGGTTGGCTTCGACCCAGTTCAACTGCACGCCGGCCTTGGCGGCGATGCCGTCGGGGCGTGTGCGCGACACGCCGACCAGCGTGTCGCCCGCCTCGCCGAGGCCTTCGATCAGGGCCTTGCCCAGCCCTTTGCTGGCACCGACTACCAGGGTTTTCATGGGGTGATTTCCTTGTCTGCACGGGGAGAGAGCGCGGATGCAAACAGAGGGCGAGGGGAATGGCAAATGGCCGGATGTATCCAGATGTGAATCTACTTGAGCGCTTAGTCTGTAGCAGCCGGCTGCCGGCGATGGGCTGCGCAGCAGCCGCGAACTCGCCATAATGCGCGCCCCGCCAAGGAGAACGCTGTGAACAACCCCGTACAAGGAAGTCCCGTGACCACCCCTTACATCGCCAGCACCGCCGGCAAGCGCATCGGCCTCGCGCTGCTGGGTCTGCTGCTGTACTTCACCGCGCAGTTCGCCGGCGCCTTTCTGTTCGGCAGTGGCCTGGACTTCACCCTGGCTTTGTTCGGCGCCCACCTGGTGGCGTGTGCAGCCATCGGCGGGCTGTACCTGTTGCTGCGGCGCAACCCGCTGGCCGGGCATGCCTTCAGGGGGGCCAACTTCAGCTACAAGGCCCTCTGGCTTGGCCTGACCAGCGTGGTGGTGGTCTACCTGCTGGCCTACAACTACGCCGCCCTGGTCGACCAGCCCGCCGAGCCGTTCATGCTGCAGTTCATGACCCTGCTCGGTGCCGGTTCGCTGGCCGATCGCGTGCTGCTGACCAGCATGGTCATCGTGCTCGCCCCCCTGGGCGAAGAGCTGGCATTCCGGCATTTTCTGCTCAACCTGTTCCCGTTCCGCAAGCCGCTGTGGGCGGTGGTGGCGATCGTGGTCAGCGCCCTGGCGTTTGCCGCCATCCACCTGCAGTACACCTTCAGGTCGACCGTGGTGCTGTTGTTCATCCTCGCCCTGATGCTGGCCTATGCGCGGATCCGAACCGGCGGCCTGCTGGTGCCCATGGCGATGCATGCCTGCGCCTCGACCCTGGCGCTTGCGATGTACCCGCTGTTCTATCCGTGAGCCCGCACGGTGGCTGGTGACGGTATACTCGCGGCCTGTTCCGTCTATATCCGAGTATCGTCATGGGTCTTTCTCTCTCCGCGGCGCCTGAGCGCCGTCTCGGCGCGCCACTGGTTGCGCTGTCATTGCTGGTGGTCGGCGCCGTCTTTCTGAATGCCAGCGTGGGCATCAAACAGGTGCTGCTGCTGATCGTCGGCGCCGCCCTGGGCCTCACGCTGTACCACGCCGCGTTCGGCTTCACGTCCGCCTGGCGGGTGTTCATCAATGAGCGCCGTGGCGCCGGCCTGCGCGCGCAGATGGTGATGCTGGCTATCGCCGTGCTGCTGTTCTTTCCGGCCCTGGGCGCCGGCACGCTGTTCGGCCAGCCGGTGACCGGGCTGGTGGCGCCGGCCGGGGTGTCGGTGGTGTTCGGTGCGTTCATCTTCGGCATCGGCATGCAGATGGGCGGCGGCTGTGCCTCGGGCACCCTGTTCACGGTGGGCGGTGGCAACGCGCGCATGCTGGTGACGCTGCTGTTCTTCATCATCGGTTCGGTAACTGCAACCCACCACGCCGACTGGTGGTTCGCGCTGCCGTCGTTCCCGGCCACCTCCGTGGTGCAGACCTTTGGCGTGGCCCCCGCGCTGGTGCTTAACCTGGTGGTGTTCGGCCTGATCGCCTGGGGCACGGTGGTGCTGGAGAAGCGTCGCCACGGCGCCCTCGAGGCCCCGGCAGGCAGCCAGCATGAGGGCCTGCGTCGCTTCCTGCGTGGCCCGTGGCCGCTGGTGTGGGGCGCGATCGGCCTGGCGCTGCTGAACTACGCGACCCTGGCACTGGCGGGCCGGCCGTGGGGCATCACCTCGGCGTTCGCCCTGTGGGGCGCCAAGACCCTGAGCGGGCTGGGCGTGGACGTGGGCAGCTGGGCGTTCTGGCAGATGCCGGGCAACGCCAAGGCCCTGGCTGCACCGCTGTGGGAGGACGTGACCACGGTGATGGACATCGGCATCGTGCTGGGTGCGTTGCTGGCAGCAGGCCTGGCCGGGCGCTTCGCGCCGAGCCTGAGGATTCCGATGCGCTCGCTGCTGGCCGCGGTGATCGGCGGCCTGCTGCTGGGCTACGGCTCGCGGCTGGCGTATGGCTGCAACATCGGCGCGTACTTCAGCGGCATCGCCTCGGGCAGCGTGCATGGCTGGCTGTGGCTGGTGGCGGCGTATGCCGGCAACGTGGTGGGGGTGCGGATTCGCCCGCTGTTCTTCGTGGCTGAACGCAAGAGCGTGGCAGCCAGCGGCGGCTGAGGCTGGCGGTACTGCATGGGAACCGGCTCGCAGCAGCCGGTTTTTTCATGCCTGCCCGTTACTGCGAATAGGCGCGCGGTGTACGGGGAGCAACTGACCGCTGTCGTACTGTTGCACTGCGAACAGTTGGCCAACACTTTGTTGCCGTGCATCCAGCCATGTCGCTTTATGTTGTACGTAACTAATTGATTTATAGGTGAAATTCAAGTGGCATGGGTTGTGCTATCTCACGGGTGACTCTGTGTACTCATCGAGATAGACCATGACTGCCACCCCTGTTTCTGCCCACTACGACATCCGCCAGCCGGATGCCCACGTCATCCGTGACGATGCCGAAGCCATCGCCATTGCCCATCGGGTTGCCGCGCTGCTGCGCGAAGGCGCGTCCGAGCGCGACCGCAGCCGCCAGGTCCCGGCCGACGTGGTGGATGCGTTCTCCAACAGCGGCCTGTGGGGCATCACCGTACCGAAACAATACGGCGGGGCGCAGGTGTCCTTCGCCACCCTGGCCGAAGTGATCGCGATCATCTCCGCCGCCGACCCTTCGCTGGGGCAGATACCGCAGAACCACTACTGCCTGCTCGAAGACATCCGCCTGCAGGGTAGCGAAGAGCAGAAGCGCTTCTTCTTCGACCTGGTGCTGACCGGGCACCGCTTTGCCAATGCGCTGTCGGAAACCGGCGGCAAGAACGTCAAGGAGATCCAGACCCGCATCGTGCCCCATGCCGATGGCTACCGCATCGACGGGCGCAAGGGCTACTGCACCGGCTCGTTGTACGCGCACTGGCTGGGGGTGCTGGCGCTGGACGCGCAGGACCGCTCGCAACTGGCCTTCGTGCGCCGCGATACCCCGGGCCTGGTGATCGTCGATGACTGGGACAACATCGGCCAGCGCACCACCTCCAGCGGCACGGTGCTGGCGCAGGAGCTGATCGTGCCGGCGTTCAACCTGTTTCCCACCTACCGCTCGTACGAAACCCCGACCCTGGCCGGCCCCTTCGCGCAACTGACCACCGCCGCCATCGACGCCGGCATCGGCCGTGCGGCGCTGGACGACGCCATCACCTTCATCCGCGAGCAGGCCCGCCCGTGGATCGATGCGGGCGTGGAGCAGGCCAGCCAGGACCCGCTGACCATCGTGCAGATCGGCGCGCTGGAGATTCGCCAGGAAGCCGCCGAGGCCCTGCTGGAGCGCGCCGGCAAGGTGCTCGACCGGGCCAGCCTGGCCCCCGACGAGGACTCGGTGGCCCAGGCCTCGGTGGCCGTGGCCAAGGCCAAGGTGCTGACCACCGAAGCGGCGATCGAGGCCAGCAACCGCCTGTTCGAGCTGGGCGGCACGCGCTCCACCCAGGTGCGCCACAACCTCGACCGGCACTGGCGCAACGCCCGCGTGCACACCCTGCACGACCCGGTGCGCTGGAAGTACCACCTGGTGGGCAACTGGGCCTTGAACGGAGCCAAGCCACAGCGTCACGACTGGAACTAGGCCGCCACCATGCCCAAGCAGATACGCCTCAATGCCTTTGCCATGAACACCGTCGGCCACCTGTCGCCGGGCTTGTGGCGCCATCCGCGTGACCAGGCCACGCGCTACACCGACATCCACTACTGGACCGAGCTGGCCAGGACCCTGGAGCGCGGCAAGATCGACGGGTTGTTCATCGCCGATGTGCTGGGCGCCTACGACGTGTACGGCGGCAACGCCGACGAGGCGCTGCGTACGGCTGCGCAGGTGCCGGTCAACGACCCGCTGCAGCTGGTGCCGGCCATGGCCGCCGTCACCGAGCACCTGGGGTTTGGCGTGACCGCCTCGGTGTCGTTCGAGCACCCGTACCCGTTTGCCCGGCGCATGTCCACGCTCGACCACCTGACCCGTGGCCGCGCCGGCTGGAACATCGTCACCTCGTACCTGTCCAGCGGGGCGCGCAACCTTGACCAGCGCGAACAGCTGTCGCATGACCAGCGCTACGCCCTGGCCGAGGAGTACCTGCAGGTCTGCTACAAGCTGTGGGAGGCCAGCTGGGAAGACGACGCCGTGCGCGCCGACCGCGCCAGCGGGGTGTATGCCGACCCGGCCAAGGTGCACGGCATCGGCCACCAGGGCGAGTTCTTCCAGGTGCCGGGCTTTCACCTGTGCGAGCCTTCGCCCCAGCGCACCCCGGTGCTGTACCAGGCCGGTGCCTCGACGCGCGGCAGGGCGTTTGCGGCGGCCAACGCCGAGTGCGTGTTCGTTGCTGCGCCGAGCAAGACGGTGCTCAAGAACCAGGTGGCGCAGGTGCGCGCTGCGGCGGTGGCGGCCGGCCGCGCACCGGGCGATATCCTGGTGCTGGAGCAGCTTACGGTGATTGTCGCCCCCACCGATGAACAGGCCCTGGCGCGCCTGCGCGAGTACCGCGAGTACGCCAGCGCCAGCGGTGCGCTGACGCTGATGTCGGGCTGGACCGGCATCGACTTCGCCCAGTACCAGAGCGACCAGGTGCTGCGCGAAGTGCAGAGCGATGCGATCCAGTCGGCGGTGGAAGCCTTCACCCGTGCCGACCCCAGCCGCACTTGGACCACCGCCGAAATTGCCGACTATTGCGCCATCGGTGGCGACGGCCCGGTGCTGGTGGGCTCGGCGCAGACGGTGGCCGACCAGTTGCAGGAATGGGTGCAAGAGACCGACGTGGACGGCTTCAACCTGGCCAGCGTGGTGGCCCCGGAAACCTTCGAGGCGGTGGTCGACCTGCTGGTGCCCGAGCTGCAGGCCCGTGGCCTGTTCAAGCGCGATTACGCCCAGGGCACGCTGCGCAACAAGCTGTTCGACGCAGGTGACCGGCTGGGCGCGCCGCACCCGGCCGCCGCGCTGCGCAGGGGCGCTGGGCAATGAGCGAGCTGCTGGCCCATGTCAACTGGCCCGAGGTGGGCCAGGCCTGCCTCGACACCTTGAGCATGCTCGGCGTAGCGCTGGGTTTCACGGTGCTGATGGGGCTGCCGCTGGGGGTGCTGCTGTACCTCACCGGCCAGCGCCAGTTGCTGGCCTCGCCGCTGGTGTACCGCGTGCTGTCGGTGGTGGTGAACGTGCTGCGTTCGATGCCGTTCATCATCCTGCTGATTGTGCTGATCCCGCTCACCCAGGTGGTGGCCGGTACTTCGCTGGGCGTGCCCGGCGCCATACCTCCGCTGGTGATCGGCTGTACGCCGTTCTTTGCGCGGCTGGTGGAAATCGCCCTGCGCGAGGTCGACCGCGGCCTGGTGGAGGCCACCCAGTCGATGGGTGGCAGCACCTGGCAGATCGTGTGGCACACCGTGCTGCCCGAGGCGCGCACCGGCCTGATTGCGGCGGTGACGGTGACCGCCATCGTGCTGGTGGACTACACGGCGATGGCCGGCGTGGTCGGTGGCGGCGGCCTGGGCGACCTGGCGATCCGCTTCGGCTACCAGCGCTTTCAGACCGACGTGATGGTGGTGACCGTGCTGCTGCTGATCGTACTGGTGCAGGTGCTGCAGGTGAGTGGCGACCGGCTGGTGCGGCGCTTCACCCGGCGTTGAATTGTGTTTCCCGTCAGCGGCAGCCGGGTTTCGCTGCCGCCGGCCCACGTATCCCACGGCGGCCAATGTTCTACCTGTTCAGGAGCAAGCCCATGAAGAAGACCCTGGCCGTACTGGCCGCCGTGCTGTCGCTGTCGGCGCACGCCAACGAGAAACTGGTGGTGGGCGCCACCCCGGTGCCGCATGCCGAGATCCTCGAGTTCGTCAAACCGGCGCTGGCGGCCGAAGGCGTGGACCTGGACATCAAGGTGTTCAGCGATTTCATCCAGCCCAACCTGCAACTGGCCGAGAAGAACCTGGACGCCAACTACTACCAGTACCGGCCGTTCCTCGACGAATTCAACGCCACCCGCAAGACCGACCTGGTGCCGGTGGTGGGCGTGCACATCGAGCCTTTCGGTGCGTACTCCACCCGCATCAGGAGCATCGCCGAGCTCAAGGACGGTGCCAGCGTCGCCATCCCCAACGACCCGGTCAACGCCGGGCGTGCCCTGGTGCTGCTGCACGAAGCCGGGCTGATAACCCTCAAGGACCCGAGCAACACCCTGGCGACCCAGCGCGACATCGCGGCCAACCCAAGGCTCCTGAAGATTCGCGAACTCGAAGGCGCGCTGCTGGCCCGTGCGGTGAACCAGGTGGACCTGGCGTTCGTCTTCGCCAACTACGCGCTGGAGGCGGGCATCGATACCAGCAGCGCGCTGATCGTGGAGAAGGGCAAGGACCTGTACGTGGAGTACCTGGTCGCACGCCCCGACAACATCGATGACCCGCGCATCCAGAAGCTGGCCAAGGCGCTGAACTCGCCACAGGTGCGCGACTTCATCCTGACCCGCTACAAGGGCCAGATAGTGCCCGGCTTCTGAGCCCCGGTGGCCCGCGCTGGCGACAGCGCGGGCCTTGGTCGAATCGCATCCTTCGCAGGGCAGGCCTTGATCCATGGTCAGTTTCAATCAACAGCCGCTGGCAGGCGCCGTGCATATCCGCCTGGTGGGGCTCGGCAAGCAGTACCCGGGGCGCGAGCGCACTGTGCATGCGCTGCGTGACATCAACCTGGAGATACGCCGGGGCGAGGTGTTCGGCATCATCGGGCGCAGCGGCGCGGGCAAGTCGTCGCTGCTGCGTTCGCTCAACCGCCTGGAGCAACCCAGCAACGGCCAGGTGCTGATCGACGGCGAGGACATCGCCGGCTACGACACCGCGCAACTGGCCCGTCAGCGCCAGCGCACCGGCATGATCTTCCAGCACTTCAACCTGATGTCGGTGAAAACCGTCGGCGAGAACATCGGCCTGCCGCTCAAGCTGGCCGGCATTGGCCGCGCCGAGCGCGAGCGGCGGGTGAGCGAGATGCTGCAACTGGTGGGCCTGGAGGACAAGCGCGATGCCTTCCCCGCACAGCTGTCCGGTGGCCAGAAGCAGCGCGTCGGCATCGCCCGGGCGCTGGTGCTGCAGCCCGACCTGCTGCTGTGCGACGAGGCGACCTCGGCGCTGGACCCGCAAAGCACCCAGTCGATTCTGGCGCTGCTACGCGATATCAACCGGCGCCTGAACCTGACCATCGTGCTGATTACCCACGAGATGGAAGTGATCCGCGAGCTGTGCGACCGCGTGGTGGTGCTGGAGGCGGGCGAGGTGGTGGAGCAGGGCGAGGTGTGGCGGGTGTTCGGCTGCCCGTGCCACGAGGTGACCCGCACCCTGCTGCGCACCCTGCACCCTGGCGGCGCCCATGACCTGGCCCCAGCCAGCGCCGGCGACTGGCTGCTCGACCTGCATTACACCGGGGCCCGTGGCCAGGCGCCGGAGCTGAGCGCGATCAGCGCGGCACTGGGGTACCCGACCCACCTGGTGCAGGCCAATATCGAGCGTATCCAGGGGCGTATCCTTGGCCGTCTGCGCGTGCGCGTGGAGGCCCCTGAACAGGTGTGTGCGCAGGTGCTGCAGCAGGCCCGCACAGTGGCCGACAGCGTCGAGCGGGTGGCCGCACGGGCCTGAGCCGACCCGCCTGCACCGGGTAGCCCGGGCCCTGCCCGTTACTGGCTGGCGGCGGGCCTGGCCTGGCCGGCACGCACGTCGAAGGCGCCCCCGGTGAAGGCGCCATCCACCGTCACCTTGCTTTTGCCGGGCAGCAGCGGGAACACCAGTTCGGCGAAGCGGTAGGCTTCCTCCAGGTGCGGGTAGCCCGACAGCACGAAGCGGTCCACGCCCAGGGCGACGTACTCCTGCAGCCGTGCCGCCACAGTGGCCGGGTCGCCGACCAGTGCGGTGCCGGCGCCGCCACGCACCAGGCCGACCCCGGCCCACAGGTTGGGCGAGACTTCCAGTTGGTCGCGGCGCCCGCCGTGCAGCGCGGCCATGCGCCGCTGGCCTTCGGAATCCATGCTGGCGTAGTTGGCCTGTGCGGCGGCGATGGTGGCCTCGTCCAGGTGGCTGATCAGTTCCTCGGCCGCCGCCCAGGCCTGTTCACTGGTTTCACGCACGATCACATGCAGGCGCACGCCAAACTGCACCGTGCGCCCGTGGCGGGCGGCACGGGCGCGCACGTCGGCGATCTTTTCGGCCACCGCGGCGGGTGGCTCGCCCCAGGTCAGGTAGGCGTCCACATGCCTGGCCGCCAGCTCGTGCGCGGCGGCTGACGAGCCACCGAAGTACAGCGGCGGGTAGGGCGTCTGCACCGGCGCGAAGAAGTTCTGCGCGCCCTCCACCCGCAGGTGCTCGCCGTGAAAGTCGACCCGTTCGCCACTGAGCAGCTGGCGCCACACGGTGAGGAATTCGTCGGCGGCGTCGTAGCGCTGGTCGTGCGCGAGAAACACGCCATCGGCGGCCAGCTCGGTGGCATCGCCGCCGGGCACCACGTTGAGCAGCAGGCGTCCGCCGCTGGCCTGGTCGAGGGTGGCGGCCTGGCGCGCCGACGCGGTGGGGTTGCCCAGCGAGGTGCGCAGGGCCACCAGCAGCTTGAGGCGGTGGGTCACCGGCACCAGGCTGGCGGCGGTGACCCAGGGGTCGAGGCAGCTGCTGCCGGTGGGGATGAGAATGCCGTCATAGCCGAGGTTCTCGGCGGCCACGGCAATCTGGCGCATGTAGGCGTTGGTGGCCGGGCGCCCGCTGGCGGAGTGGCCGAGGTAGCGGGTGTCGCCGGAGGTGGGCAGAAACCAGAAGATATCGAGGCTCATGGTGGGGTGCTCGTTGCAGGAAGAATGGGCCACCGCCCCGGCCGGGACGGCGTGCAACGCAAGGTGGGTGAAGTCGCTGCTTGCTGGGGCAAGTCTGGGTCAGATCGACAGGTTGATGACGCGTGTGGCGTTCGGCTCCGGTGGCGGCTGGCGCTTGTTCACCACCAGTTCGCCGATGCGGATCAGCAGGGCACGGGTGACGTTGCGGCTCAGGCCGAGCAGGCGCGCGGTGTGCACCTGGTTGTAGTGGCAGAAGCGGTAGGCACTGCGCAGCAGCGCCTCCTCGACCTTTTCATGCAGCGCGCCGTGCTCTTCTTCGAACAGCTTCTGAAACGCGCGCTGCAACAGGGCGTTGGCGGATGTGTCCGGGGCGGGTGTGCCCTCGGGCCGCTCGATGCGCAGGTTGGACAGGCGCAGGTCGTCCTGCTGGATCACGCCGTCATGGCAGATCAGCAGGGTGTGGTGGATGACGTTTTCCAGCTCGCGGATGTTGCCCGGCCAGTCGTAGCTGGCCAGCTTGTGCTCGGCCTCGCTGCTCAACTGCACATCGCCATAGCCCAGGCGGGCGCTGTAGCTGGCCATGAAGTGGCGGGTCAGCGGCAGGATATCGCCGGGGCGCTCGCGCAGCGGGTACAACTGCAGGCTGACCACGTTGAGGCGGTAGAACAGGTCTTCGCGAAAGTGCCCGGCGTTGATCGCCTTTTCCAGCTGCACGTTGGTGGCGGCCAGCACGCGCACGTTGATCGGGATGCTCTTGCGCGACCCCAGGCGCACCACTTCGCGCTCCTGCAGCACACGCAGCAGCTTGACCTGGATGGCCATCGGCAGGTCGCCGATCTCGTCGAGAAACAGCGTGCCGCCGTCGGCTTCCTCGAACCAGCCGGCCTTGGACGCCAGGGCGCCGGTGAAGGCGCCCTTTTCGTGGCCGAACAGTTCGGCCTCGACCAGCGACTCGGAGAACGCCCCGCAGTTGACCGCCACGAACGGCCCGTGGTGGCGCCGGCTGAGGTTGTGGATATGTCGCGCCACCAGCTCCTTGCCCGTACCGGTTTCGCCAATGATCAGCACGCTGGCCTCACTCGGCGCGACCTGCTGCAGGTGGGCGAGCAGCGCCTGCGACCTCGGGTCTTCGAACACCTGTGCGGTGGCCCTGATCGAGGTGGCCAGGGTTGGCGATGGCGGGAGCGTCAACAGGTGCATGGGCAGCCCTCAGGAGTAGAAGGACGGGGCGGGCACCGTCCGGTTCAGGGCCCAGTCACCCAGCTCGTGGACCTTGTAGTCCACCGGGTCGTGCAGGGTCTGGGTGCGCAGGTTGCGCCAGTAGCGATCGAAGCGCAGCGAGGCATGCGTGGCGCGCGCGCCGGTCACTTCGAACAGGCGGTTGCACAGGTCCAGGCCGGTGCGGGTGGCCGCCACCTTGGCCGCGGCGATGGACAGCGCCAGTTGCCCGCGCTCGTCGCTGCTCAGCGTGGGGCCCTTGTGCCAGGCTTCGTCGAGCTGGTTGCAGGCGCGTTCGGCCAGCAGCCGAACGCCTTCCAGGCCCACCCAGAAGTCGCCGTAGTGGCGCAGGATGTACGGGTCTTCGCTGACATGCCGGGCGTTGGACTTGAACCACGGTCGCCCTTCCTTGAGCGTGTATTGGCGTGCCTCTTCCAGCGCACCTTCGGCGATGCCGAGGAAGATGTGCGCAAAGTGCAGTTGCGCGATCAGCGGGCGCAGGCAGGCGAACGGAGTGCTCAGCGGGCCGGGGTCGAGCAGCAGTTCGGATTCCTCGACGCGCACGCGCTCGAAGGTGGCGCTGCCGCTGTCGGTCTGGCGCTGGCCCATGTTGTTCCAGTCGCCATGCAGGGTGATGCCGGTACGTGCCGTGGGGATGGCGGCGATCAGCAACTTGCCGCCGGCGCTTTCATCCACCGCCGAGGCGATCAGCATTTCCGAGTCGCTGGCGCCGGAGCAGAAGCTCTTCTTGCCCGAGAATTCGCGCCAGCCGTCGTACTTCTTGACCACGGTGCGGGTGTCGAGCGGGTTCAGGGCATTGCCCCAGAACCAGTTCTTGCGGGCGGTCTGTTCGAACCAGGGCTGCCACTGGTCGGGGCTGGAGAACAGGCGCACGGTGGCCAGCATCAGGTGCTGGAAGCCGAACACGTGGGCGATGGAGCTGTCGACCCGAGCGAACTCGCGCACGATGTTCAGGGTTTCGCCCCAGCTGGCGCCCATGCCGCCGAACTGCGTGGGAATGCTCAGGGCCAAGAGGCCGCTGTGGCGAATGGCGTCACGCTCGGCCTTGGGTGTGCCGCCGCGCTCGTCGCGTTCGGCGGCGGTCAGTGCGAACTCGGCGGCCAGCGCGCGCGCGGCCTGCAGCGGGCTGAGCAGGGTGGGTTCCGGTTGCTTGGCACTCATGCGGTCTGCGCCTTGGGCAGCACATCGTTGGCGATCATTTCGCCGAACGGCCCGGTCAGGTTGGTGACGCCGCGCCCGGCCAGGCTGGCGTAGGGTTCTGGCAGCAGCGGGAACACCAGCTCGGCGAAGCGGTAGGCTTCCTCCAGGTGCGGGTAGCCGGAGAAGATGAAGCTTTCGATGCCCAGGTCGGCGTATTCCTTGATGCGCGCGGCCACCTGTTGCGGGTCGCCCACCAGCGCGGTGCCGGCGCCGCCCCGTACCAGGCCCACACCGGCCCACAGGTTGGGGGCGATCTCCAGCTGGTCGCGGCGACCGCCGTGCAGGGCAGCCATGCGCCGTTGGCCTTCGGAGTCGAAGCGCGCGAAGGACTGTTGCGCCGCGGCGATGGTGTCGTCGCTGATGTGCGCGATCAGGCGGTCGGCGGCCTGCCAGGCCTCTTCGGCGGTTTCGCGCACGATCACGTGCAGGCGGATGCCGAACCTCACCGTGCGCCCGTGCCTGGCGGCGCGGGCGCGCACATCGGCGATCTTCTCGGCAACGGCGGCGGGCGGCTCGCCCCAGGTGAGGTACACGTCCAGCTGTTCGGCGGCCAGGTCATGGGCGGCGTCGGACGAGCCACCGAAGTACAGCGGCGGGTAGGGCTTTTGTACCGGTGGGTAGAGCGCCTTGGCGTTCTCGACCTTGAAGTGCTTGCCCTCGAAATCCACCGACTCGCCTTGCAGTACGCGGCGCCAGATACGCAGGAACTCGTCGGTGACCTCGTAGCGTTCGCTGTGGCTGAGGTGGATGCCATCGCCGCGGTTCTCGTCGGGGTCGCCGCCGGTGACCACGTTGATCAGCAGGCGCCCGCCGGACAGGCGGTCGAGGGTGGCGGTCATGCGCGCCGACACGGTGGGCGAGATGATGCCGGGGCGTATCGCCACCAGATAGCGCAGGCGTTCGGTCAGCGGCGCCAGGGCCGAGGCGACCACCCAGGAGTCCTCGCACGAGCGGCCGGTGGGGATCAGCACGCCGTGGTAGCCCAGGCCATCGGCGGCCTGGGCGATCTGCTTGAGGTAGTTGAGGGTGACCGGGCGCGCGCCGTCGCTGGTGCCGAGGAAATGACCGTCGCCGTGGGTGGGCAGGAACCAGAACACGTTCATCGTTCGGCCCCGCTGGCGAGCTTGCGCTGGCTGTGGGCGTGGGCGGCGAAGAACGGTGCGGCACGCTCGGCGGCCAGGCTGACACGGGCTTGCAGCACCGGGCTGCTGACCTGGTAGTTCTGCAGGTCGCCTTCGCTGCCATACACGCCGATGGGCAGGGTCAGCGCCTGGAAGAAGCTGAACAGCGGGCGCAGCTGGTGGTCGATCACCAGCGCATGCAGCGGGCTGCCACCGGTGGCGGCCAGCAGCACCGGGGTGTCGATCAGGCTGTCCTGGCCCACCAGGTCGAACAGGTGCTTGAGCAGGCCGGGGTACGAGCCGCGGTAAACCGGCGAGGCAACGATCAGCAGGTCGGCATGCTCGATGGCCTGCAGCTGCTGTTCGACCGTGGCCGGCAGTTCGGCGCGCGACAGGGCGCCGCCTACCGGGCGGGCGATCTCGCTCAGCTCGATGAGCTGGGCGTCGATGTGCAGGTGCTTGCCCAGCTCGGCGACGATCGCCTCGGTCAGTGCCAGGGTGCGTGAGGGGCGATAGGCGCCGCCGGAAACGGCGACGACCTTGAGTGCTGCGGTCATGTGTGCGTCCTGTGGTGTGGCCCTGCGCTCAGAGCGTTACCCAGGCTTGAGCAAGAGCCGTACCACAGTCGCAGGCCCCGTTTTTGCTGGGCCTGGCGCGGTAGTGAGGTGGCAATGGTGTTGGTGCGGGAGGTTTTTGTTGGCTGGCTGTTGCTGGGGCAACAGTTGCTGGGCAGACAGTTGGCTATCTGTGTAGGCCTGGCGCGCTACTGCTTGGGTTGCAGCGAATCGTGTTGCATCAACTTGCCGCGTTGGCGAAGTACTGGCTGGGCGCCGCGCCCAGCACGCGCCGGAACACACTGGTGAACGCACTGGGGCTGCTGTAGCCAAGGTCCGTCGCCACCCGCGTGATCGCCTCGCCATTGCCCAGGCGCACCACCGCCGCCATCAGGCATGCCTGCTGTCGCCATGCCACGAAGCTGATGCCGGTGTGCTGGCGAAACAGCCGGGTGAAGGTGCGCCGGCTCATGCCCACCTGGCGGGCCATGTCATCGATCCCTGTATCCAGCGAGGGCTGTGCCAGCAAGTGCTGGCAGGCCCGGGCGAGCCTGGGTTCGCTGGGCAGCGGTGCATTCAGCGACAGCGCCGGCATGTCGGCAATCTCGTGCAGCAGCAGGTTCATCAGGTAGCCCTCGCGGCTGCCTTCGGCATACAGCGCCGGCACCTCCCGGGCGCGCAGCAGCAGTTGGCGCAGCAGCGTCGACACACCGAACACCTGGCAGTGTTCGGGCAGGCCGAGGCGGGTGGCGGCAGGCTGGCGCACATAGGTGTTCAGCATCGTCACCGGGCCGTTCATGCTCATCTCGTGGGGCACGCCTGCGGGCACCCAGATGGCCCGCTGCGGCGGCACCACCCAGTTGCCCTGGCGGGTGAACACCGTGATCACCCCGCAGGCAGCATAGGCGAACTGCCCACGCTGATGGGTATGCAAGGCAAAGTGCTGCCCGTCGTCATAGTCGTTGGCTGTGACCACGGCGTCGCGGGGGGTGTGTTCATAGGGGTCGATGTCGATTTCGCGCATGGCCCGAATTTAATGATCTATGACCTGATAGTGCAAGCGAGCCAGTGTGCTCATTGCGCATAGTGGCGCCCTGACTTTCGGGATAGGTACGCCATGCAAAAGAAACATCTGGCCCTGGCCGTGCTGGTGACGGCGGTGTGGGGGTTCAACTTTCCCATCACCAAGCTCGGCCTGGCCGCAATTGACCCGCTGCTGTTGACGGCGTTGCGATTCACCCTGGCGGCGTTGCCGTGGGTGTTCTTCATCCGGCGCCCGGCGGTCGGCCTGGGCTGGGTGGCCGCGTACGGGTTGATCTTTGGCGTGGCGATGTGGGCGTTGATCAACCTGGGAATCGAGCTGGGCGTGCCGCCGGGCACGGCGGCGTTGCTGGTGCAGTTCAGTGCGTTTTTCACCCTGGGTTGGGGCGTGTTGCTGTTTCGCGAACGCCTTGGCGTGGGGCAGGGCGTCGGGGTGGGGCTGGCAGTGCTGGGGCTGGTGTCCATCATCGATGGCAGGCCCGGCGATGGCTCGGTGGTGGGTTATGGCTTGTTGCTGGTGAGTGCGTTCAGCTGGAGTGTGGGCAATGTCATCATCAAGCGCTCGAAGGTGCGCGAGATGTTTGCCTTTGTGGTGTGGGCGAGCCTGTTCGCACCGCTGCCGCTGGTGCTGCTCACCTGGCTGATGCATGGCAACGCGCCGTTCACCGGGGTGGCTGCGCAGGTGGGGTGGGTGGCGGTGTTTTCGCTGGTGTTCCAGGTGTATGCGGCGACACACTTCTGTTACTGGGGTTGGAACCTGCTGCTGCGTGAGTACCCGGTGTCGAAGGTGGCGCCGTTGTCGTTGCTGATCCCGGTATTCGGGGTGGCAGGGTCGATGGTGCTGCTGGGGCACCGGGTGGATGCGCACGAGGCGGTTTCGATCGGGTTGATTCTGGCGGCGCTGGGGGCGGGGTTCGTGAAGTGGCCTTGGCGGGCGCATTCGACAGCAAGGCTGGCGCCTACAGGGGAGCGCGAGACGGTGTAGGCGCCAGCGTTGCTGCTGAAGGGGCAGGGCACTGATCGCTACTGCACCGGATCACTCACCGGCTTGGCAATGATCGCCTTGAGTTCACTGGTCATCGGGAACTCGAGGTTCAAGCCTTTTGGCGGGATCGGCTGCTCAAACCAGCGCTGGTAGATCCCGTTGATCTCCCCCGAGCTGTACAGCTCGCCCAGTGTCGAATTCACCAGTGCGAGGAATTGCGGATCGTCCTTGCGCACCATGCAGCTGTAGATTTCCCGAGACTGCTCCTCCCCAACCACTACCCACTTGTGCGGATCGCGAGCCTTGGCGCGCTCGCCGTAGAGCAACGCATCGTCCATGTAGAACGCCGCTGCCCGACCGGACTGCAACAGCTGGAAGGCTTCGCCGTGGTCCTTGGCGCTGATCACGAACATGTCGATCTTGTTATCGATGTTGTAGCTCTTCAGATAGCGCTCGTTGGTGGTGCCGGCGGTGGTCACCACGTTCTTGCCGCGCAGGTCGGCGAAGCTCTTGATCCCACTGTCGTTGGCGGTCAGCAACTGACCTTTTACGTAGATGAAGCCGTAGGAAAACGCCACCTGTTTTTGCCGCTCAGCGGTCACGCCGGTCGAGCCACATTCCAGGTCGACCGTGCCGTTCTGCACCAGCGGAATGCGGGTTTGCGAAGTCACCAGGTTGTACTTGACCTTGAGCTGGGGCGCCGCGAGCTTTTGCTGCACGCGCTCGACGATCTTGTTCGCCAGGTCCACCGAGTAACCCATCGGTTGACCCGAGTGATCGCCCACGTAGGAGAAGGGTACCGACGCATCGCGATAACCCAGGGTAATGCTGTTGGTACTGGCAATCTTGCTCAGGGTCGGCCCCAGCGAGGTTTCTTCAGCCTGCACTTGAGTGCCGAGCAATATGCCCAGGGTGCAGCCGAGCAACGTGATTTTTTGCATTGTTATTCTCCGTTGTGGGTGATGGATTGCTTAGCGGCGGGCCGCGATAACGCTGATTTCGACTCGCACCTGCGGGCGGGCCAGCTCGGCCTGCAAGGTCGTGCGACTCGGTGCCTGGCCAGGCGACAACCAGTCCGACCATACGTAGTTCATCGCCGCGAAATCCTCACCAATGTCCTTCAGGTAAATGGTCGCGCTGAGCAGGTGATCCTTGTCGCTGCCCGCCTCGGCCAACAGTGCGTCGATTTTTGCCAGCACCTGGCGAGTCTGGCCAGCGGCGTCGGTGGCATCACCCGGTACTTGGCCGGAGAGAAACACCAGGTCGCCAAAGGTCACGGCAGCGGACAAGCGTGGATTGGTCTGGATGCGGCTGATGGTCATCGGATAGTCCTTCTCTTGGGTAATTTCAGGCCACACGGGGCGCAAAGCCCTGCAGATCAATGGAGGGGCGGCGCTGGCCGATCAGCTCGCCGAGCAACTGCGCACTGCCGCAGGCCAGGGTGAAGCCCAGGGCACCATGGCCGAGGTTGAGCCACAGGTTGCGATACGCCGTTGCGCCCAGCAGCGGCACGCCGCTAGGGGTCGCCGGGCGCATACCGGCCCACTCGATGGCCTGCTCGTAGTCGCCGGCATTGGCGAAGGTGTCACGCGCCTGGCGCTTGATCAGGGCCAGCCGCTTGGGGTCCAGCGCCGGTTCAAAGCCGACGATGTCGACCATGGCCGCTACCCGCAGTTGCTCGCCGATGCGGGCGTAGACGATCTTGCGGTCATAGTCAGTGATGCTCAGATCCGGGGCCCGGTGGTGGGCGCCGATCGGCACGGTGAGGCTATAGCCCTTGAGCGGGTACAGGGGCAGGTGCACCCCTGGCAACGTCAGCAGTGGGCTGCGATGGCCGGCGGCAATCATCAGATGCTCCACTGGCAGCACTTCATCCCCCAGTTCAATTGCGCTCACCATGCCATTGGCCTGGCGAATACCGGTCACGGCCTGGCCCAGGCGGAACTCGCAACGGCCCGAGG
The DNA here is from genome assembly GCF_029960155.1 of Pseudomonas sp. PS01300. Classification (NCBI taxonomy): domain Bacteria; kingdom Pseudomonadati; phylum Pseudomonadota; class Gammaproteobacteria; order Pseudomonadales; family Pseudomonadaceae; genus Pseudomonas; species Pseudomonas sp. PS01300. Next base: position 74,728 of record NZ_JASCPN010000017.1, read on the forward strand.
CCCGCAAACGCGCCGCCAGTTGCTGGCAGAAGCCGTGGCAGTCACCGACCTCTTCATCGGGGGTGTAGATCGCGCCGATAAAGGGGGCATCGGCCAGCGCCGGGTCCAGGCGGGCGCAGTCGGCAGACGACAGCACCTGCTGTTGCTGGGGGGCGGCCAGCCTGTGGCGGGCGTGCTCGAAGCTCGCGGTGTTGCGAAAGGTCACCAGCTTGCCATTGCGCCGCCAGTGGAAACCGTCCAGGGCATCGTCTTCGCGCCAGGCCTGCAGGGTGGCCTGGCTGAACAACGCCAGGCGCAGCAGGTGGGCTGCATTAGTGCGGTTGACGGAGGAGCGACAGGCCCCCAGAAAGGACGCCATCCAGCGCCACTGCGCCGGGTCCAGGCGGGGGCGCAGCTTCAACGGTGAGTCACCGCGCAGCATCCAGCCGATGGCCTGCAATGGCACGCCGGCATCGGCCAGGGGCGCCACGTAGCGATAGGACAACTGGCCGCCATTGGCAAAACTGGTTTCACTGCCCAGCGAATCCCGCGCCTCGACCAGGGTCACCTCAATGCCATCGCGCACCAGTGCGTAAGCCGTTGCCAGGCCAATGACGCCGCCGCCGATGATGCATACACGCTGAGCCATGTCAGTCCTTAGCCGTGGTTGAGACGAGACCGAGGTTAGAGCCAGGTGACAGGCGCCGAACAATGAATAAAGATGGTCATCCCATAAACAAAGGTTATGGACTCGCCATGCGCCTTCGCCACATCGAGATCTTCCAGGCCATCCGCCAGACCGGGTCGGTCAGCGCTGCCGCGCAGTTACTGCACGTCTCCCAACCCGCCGTGACCAAAGTGCTGCAACACGCTGAGCAGCATCTGGGTTTCCCGTTGTTTCTACGGGTGCGCGGCAAACTCCAGGCCACCCCGGAAGCGCTGGAGCTGGAGCGTGAGGTCGACAAGGTCACCGAAAGCCTGCAAGGGGTGCGACGCCTGGCCCAGAGCCTGCGCCGCGAGCCGGGCCACAGCCTGCGGATCGGCGCGACCCCGGCACTGGCCCTGTCGTTGTTGCCGCCGGCCATTCATGAATGGACGCAACGCTATCCGGAGATCGCCTGCGAGCTGTCCAGTGCCCATAGCCGCGAGCTGGTGCAGAACCTGCTGATGCGCGAAATCGATGTCGCCCTGACCCTGCAACTACCCGATCACCCGGGGCTCAAGGCCCAGGCGCTGGCCAGTGGGGTGTTGGTGGCGTTGGCGCCGGCCGGTTACTGGCCCCAGGAGGAAGAAGGCAAGCCGCTGCCGCTGCAGGCCCTGGCCGACGCGCCGCTGATCGGGCTGTCCAGTGCCGATCCGCTGTCGGCCCGCCTCGACAGCTATCTCGAGGCGGTAGAGCCGCCGCCACGGGTGAGCATCGCGGTGCAAACCTATTCACTGGCCAGGGCGATGGTCGAATCCGGTGCAGGGCTGGCGGTGATCGATCCCTTCACCGCCCTCAGCGCGTCGCCTGGGGCCACCGCCATTCGCCCCCTGGCTCCAGCGTTGCCGATCACCCTGTACGCGGTGACCCGCGCTGCCGAACCGCCACCGCATACACTGGGCGAGCTGCTGACGATCTTCAGCACTCGTGCGCAGGGGCAATTGGATTGTTGGCGCTGAAGCGTTGACTTGCCAGGGAAGGGGATGAAACCCCAGAGACTAAAAAGCCCGCAGTCAGCGGGCTTTATGGGTGTTGCGTAGTCGTCGTTGGACGGCTATGTACATCGAAATAGTAATGGGTTTGGAAGCCATTCGGTAAGAACATCCAAAACAGAGTTGGGCTGTGATAAGCGATGTGTTTTCCACCGCATACGAAAAACCGTATTTGCTACATTAGAGCGTGCAGATGTAAAAAACCTTGTCATCATTTCATGGGTAGGTCATAAAGCAGAGGGTTTGTTGCGGATGACTGTTGACAGGTATTGCGAAGGAAAGCACTTGAAGAACTCGCATAAAAGTTCCAATCTTAAATATATTGCATCCCCGCGATGTTGGAATGCTGGCGTTTAACTATTGCTCAAATGGTGATAGCATTTTGCCTTGCCAGCAAGACTTGGCTCTCGCGATTCAACTGAATGGATAAGGAAAAGATGGAAAAAATTAAAAGCTTTGTGCTGGCATCGTTGGTTGCCGCTTTTGCGTGCACAGCATCAGCAGAAACCTTTGAACACGTCGAGCTTGATAAAGACAGAAGAAGCGTTGAGTATTCTGGACCTATCAATAAGACAATCAGTGCGATTAAAGAACGTAAATGGCTAGGACAAACCAAGGCTATGGATGGTGGGGTCGTGTTCACCCCTTATGTGAATCCCCAATTCGGTAAGAACAATACTGAATCCGGGGGTGCCATTATGGTGACTGCTACATTCTATCTCTATGACAAGCCAGTCAAAGAAGCGTTGATGGTTGCACGTCAAAGTCAAATTCCCGGTTTTGTTGAGTTTTATGGCTATGATTCAAGGGAGCTTCAAATGCATATAAGAATGGTTGGCGATGACACCTTTCAATCGTTCGCAAGTGATACGCAATATCGCTCTCCTGAAAAGCTGAATACTTACAAGAAAGTCGACAGTTTTAATAAGAGTAATTACAAGAGCGAGTTGAAGTCTGCCTTGGATGATGGCACTGTTTTTTGAAATGTGTAAACGACAATAAAGCACATCGGTGTTTTTGTTGATTTGAGGTCGATGAAGAGAAGATAGACCGCGTTCGTATAATGGTCGATAATTATCAGGCTGCCTTTCAAGGTGGCCTTTTCAATGCCTGCTATACAGTTGCCAAGCATTGTTGAATGCTTGATTTGTTCGGTCTTTTAATTTCGATGACAGTCAAATAATGGCTTAATGCAACGAAATATTGTGTCAATGGTAGATTGAAAATATATGTAGGGTTGGATGGTAGCTGTCAAAAATTAAAAGTTAGGGTTAGACCCGTGCTCAATTTTCATGCTTGAACACGTTCAACCACAAAAAACGACCTTGCCGGAGACGCGAAGGTTCTTGAATACCCATAAAATCTATTTCCTTTTGTGGGTTTGTATGATCTTGGCTTCGCGTGGTGTAACGCTTTGGGGCCGCATTTTCCGAGGGAAATGGGTTTGAGAAGAACAGATTTTCTGGATAGAAAAAGGGGTAGAAATTTCTTTCTACCCCTTCTCTAAGTCCTTGATTTACAAGGATTTGTATGGTGCCCCGAGGGAGACTCGAACTCCCACTCCTTTCGAAAACGGATTTTGAATCCGCCGCGTCTACCAATTCCGCCATCAGGGCTTGTGGCGGCGAAGTATAGTGAGGCGCCTACCGTTGGTCAATCAGCTTTCATGGTCAATTTTGCCGCTTTCCGCTAAACTTTGCGGCCCTGTCAAACCGATCACCATCATGCGCGTCGCCGATTTCTCCTTTGAGCTTCCAGATTCCCTGATCGCCCGCCATCCACTGGCTGAACGGCGCAGCAGCCGGCTGTTGACCCTCGACGGGCCTACCGGCGCGCTCGCGCATCGCCAGTTCACCGACCTGCTCGAGCACCTGCGCCCGGGCGATCTGATGTTGTTCAACAACACCCGGGTGATCCCGGCCCGACTGTTCGGCCAGAAGGCCTCCGGCGGCAAGCTGGAGATCCTCATCGAGCGCGTGCTCGACAGCCATCGCGTGCTCGCCCACGTGCGCTCTAGCAAGTCGCCCAAGCCAGGCACCCAGCTGCTGATCGACGGCGGCGGCGAAGCCGAGATGGTCGCGCGCCACGACGCGCTGTTCGAGCTGCGCTTCACCGAAGAGGTGCTGCCACTGCTCGACCGCGTCGGGCACATGCCGTTGCCTCCTTATATAGACCGCCCCGACGAAGGCGCCGACCGCGAGCGCTATCAGACGGTCTATGCGCAGCGCTCTGGCGCCGTGGCCGCGCCCACCGCCGGCCTGCACTTCGATGAAGAGCTGATGGGCAAGATCGCCGAAAAGGGCGTGAGCACCGCCTTCGTCACCCTGCACGTGGGCGCCGGCACCTTCCAGCCGGTGCGCGTGGAGCGCATCGAAGATCACCACATGCATAAAGAGTGGCTCGAAGTGGGCCAGGACGTGGTGGACGCCGTGGCCGAATGCCGGGCGCGCGGCGGGCGGGTGATCGCGGTCGGCACCACCAGCGTGCGCTCGCTGGAAAGCGCGGCGCGCGACGGTACGCTCAAGCCGTTCAGCGGCGATACCGACATCTTTATTTTCCCGGGCCGCCCGTTCCACGTGGTCGACGCCCTGGTGACCAACTTCCATTTGCCCGAATCCACGCTGCTGATGCTGGTTTCGGCCTTCGCCGGTTACCCCGAGACCATGGCTGCCTACGCCGCAGCGGTGGAAAACGGCTACCGCTTCTTCAGTTACGGTGATGCCATGTTCATCACCCGCAATCCGGCGCCACGCGGGCCCGAGGATCAAGCATGAGTCGCACCTGTCGTATGTCCTTCGAGTTGCTGGCCACCGACGGCAAGGCCCGTCGCGGCCGCCTGACATTCCCCCGGGGCGTGGTCGAAACCCCGGCCTTCATGCCGGTGGGCACCTATGGCACGGTCAAGGGCATGCTGCCGCGCGACATCGAGGCCATCGGCGCGCAGATGATCCTGGGCAACACCTTCCACCTGTGGCTGCGCCCGGGCACCGAGGTGATCAAGGCCCACGGCGACCTGCACGACTTCATGAAGTGGCAGGGCCCGATCCTCACCGACTCCGGCGGCTTCCAGGTGTTCAGCCTGGGCGCGATGCGCAAGATCAAGGAGGAGGGCGTGACCTTCGCCTCCCCGGTGGACGGCTCCAAGGTGTTCATGGGCCCGGAAGAGTCGATGCAGGTGCAGCGCGACCTGGGCTCGGACGTGGTGATGATTTTCGACGAGTGCACCCCGTACCCGGCCGATGAAGATGTGGCGCGCATCTCCATGGAGCTGTCGCTGCGCTGGGCCCAGCGCTCCAAGAACGCCCACGGCGACAGCACCGCGGCGCTGTTCGGCATCGTGCAGGGCGGCATGCACCGCAACCTGCGCGAGCGTTCGCTCGAGGGCCTGGACAAGATCGGCTTCGACGGCCTGGCCATTGGCGGGCTGTCGGTGGGCGAGCCCAAGCACGAGATGATCAAGGTGCTGGACTACCTGCCGGGCATGATGCCGGCTGACAAACCTCGTTACCTTATGGGGGTAGGCAAGCCGGAAGATCTCGTTGAGGGTGTGCGCCGCGGCGTCGACATGTTCGATTGCGTGATGCCCACGCGCAATGCGCGCAACGGTCATCTGTTTGTCGATACCGGCGTGCTTAAAATCCGTAACGCGTTCCATCGCCATGATGATTCGCCACTGGATCCGACCTGTGACTGCTACACCTGCCAGAACTTCTCCCGCGCTTATCTGCATCACCTGGATAAATGCGGCGAAATGTTGGGCAGCATGTTGAATACCATCCACAACTTGCGTCATTACCAGCGCCTGATGGCTGGTTTGCGCGAGGCTATTCAACAGGGTACATTGGCCGCCTTTGTCGATGCCTTTTACGCCAAGCGCGGGCTGCCTGTGCCGCCCTTGGATTGATGTTCTGTCGAACCTGACACACGTACAACAACTTGCAACTTGGAGTGCTAAATGAGCTTTCTGATTCCTGCCGCTTACGCGGACGCAGCAGCCCCGGCAGCTGCCGCCGGCCCAGCCGGTACCGGCTTCGAGTGGATTTTCCTGGTCGGCTTCCTGGTCATCTTCTACCTGATGATCTGGCGTCCACAGGCCAAGCGCGCCAAAGAGCAGAAGAACCTGCTGAGCAACCTGCAGAAAGGTGACGAAGTTGTCACCAACGGCGGTATTGCCGGCAAGATCGTCAAAGTGGCCGATGACTTCGTGGTGCTGGAAGTGTCCGACACCGTGGAACTGAAGTTCCAGAAGGGTGCTATTGCCGCGACCCTGCCCAAGGGCACGCTCAAAGCGATCTAAGTTTCAGATTTTCTACAATCGACGGGGCGCGCAAGGCGCCCCGCGTCTTGAACGGGCGGCGTGATGCTGAACAAATATCCTCTATGGAAATACGCACTGATCCTGGCGGTACTGGCGATCGGTTTTATTTATTCCGCTCCCAACCTCTACCCTGACGACGCGGCTATTCAGGTCAGTGGTGCCAGCACGGCGCTGCAGGTCAGCCAGGCCGACCTGGACCGTGCCACCAAGGCACTGGCCGACGCCGGTATCGCGGTCAAGGGTGCAAGCCTGGGCGAGAAGGGCAAGGGCGCACTGGTGCGTCTGGCCAAACAGGACGACCAACTGCCGGCCAAGGACGTTGTGCGCAAGGCGCTGGGTGACGACTACGTCGTTGCACTGAACCTGGCCCCGACCACTCCGCAATGGCTGCGCAACCTGGGTGCAAGCCCGATGAAGCTGGGCCTGGACCTGTCCGGTGGTGTGCACTTCCTGCTTGAAGTGGACATGGACAAGGCCATGGCGGCACGTCTGAAGGTGTACGAAGGCGAAGTCAAAAGCCTGCTGCGCAAGGAGCGTGTGCGCTACCGCAGCCTGCCGCAGCAAGATGGCGGCATTCAACTGGGCTTCTCCGATGACCAGTCCCGCGAACAGGCTCGCAGCCTGATCCGCAAGAATTTCAACGATTTCGAGCTGACCACCACCGAGCGTAACGGCCTGTCGGTGCTGCGTCTGGCGATTACCCCGGCCAAGGTCGCGGAAATCCGTGAATACTCGATCAAGCAGAACCTGACCACGGTACGTAACCGCGTCAACGAACTGGGTGTGGCCGAGCCACTGGTTCAGCGCCAGGGTGCCAACCGCATCGTGGTCGAGCTGCCAGGCGTGCAGGACACCGCCGAAGCCAAGCGTATCCTGGGCAAGACCGCGAACCTGGAGTTCCGTCTGGGTGCCGAGCCGGGTGCGTCCAAGGCTACTACCGAGACCTTCGAGTTCCGTGAGGGCGGTCGCCCACCGGCAGCGGTCGAGCGTGGCCTGATCATCACCGGTGACCAGGTCACCGACGCCCAGGCCAGCTTCGACGAGCAGGGTCGCCCGCAGGTGAACATCCGCCTGGATGGCCACGGCGGCGAGCTGATGAGCCGCGCCACGCGCAGCAACGTCGGGCGCAGCATGGCGGTGATCTTCATCGAACAGCGTCCGGTTACCCGCTACGTCAAGCAGATGGTCGACGGTGTCGAGAAAGACGTGCCGGTGCAGTCGTTCGTGGAAGAGAAGCGCATCATCAGCCTGGCGACCATCCAGTCGCCGCTGGGCAGCCAGTTCCGCATCACCGGCCTGAACGGCCAGGGTGAGTCGTCCGAACTGGCCCTGCTGCTGCGTGCCGGTGGTCTGGCGGCGCCGATGTACTTCGCCGAAGAACGTACCATTGGCCCAAGCCTGGGTGCCGACAACATCACCAAGGGTATCGATGCATCGCTGTGGGGCATGCTGTTCGTGTCGCTGTTCATCATGGCCATCTACCGTGCCTTCGGCCTGATCGCCACCATCGCCCTGGCGGGCAACATGGTGCTGCTGCTGGCGCTGATGTCGCTGCTGGGGGCTACGCTGACCCTGCCGGGCATTGCCGGTATCGTGCTGACCATGGGTATGGCGGTCGACGCCAACGTACTGATCTTCTCGCGCATACGTGAAGAACTGGCCAATGGCATGTCGGTGCAGCGCGCCATCCACGAAGGCTTCAACCGTGCCTACACCGCGATCGTCGATGCCAACCTGACCACCCTGCTGGTGGGCGGCATCCTGTTCGCCATGGGTACCGGTCCGGTCAAGGGCTTCGCGGTTACCATGTCCCTCGGGATTTTCACCTCGATGTTCACGGCCGTCATGGTCACCCGCGCAATGGTCAACCTGACCTGCGGTGGGCGGGATATCAAGAAGTTGTGGGTATAAGGGGCTGCCATGTTACGTACCATTAACTTCATGGGTGTGCGGAACGTCGCGTTCGGCGTCACCCTGCTGCTGACTGTGCTGGCACTGTTCAGCTGGTTCTACAAAGGGCTCAACTTCGGCCTGGACTTCACCGGCGGTACGCTCATCGAGCTGACCTACGAGCGCCCGGCCAACCTTGGCGAGGTTCGTGAAGAGCTGGTCAGGTCCGGCTTCCACGATGCCGTGGTGCAGAGCTTCGGTGCTACCACCGACCTGCTGGTGCGCATGCCGGGCGACGACCCGATGCTGGGCAACAAGGTGGCCGAGGCGCTGCAGAAGATCAGCACCGACAACCCGGCCACGGTCAAGCGTGTCGAGTTCGTCGGCCCGCAGGTGGGCGAGGAACTGCGTGACCAGGGCGGCCTGGGCATGCTGCTGGCGCTGGGCGGCATCCTGGTCTACCTGGCCTTCCGCTTCCAGTGGAAGTTTGCGGTGGGCGCCATCCTGTCGCTGGTGCACGACGTGATCGTGACCATGGGCATCCTGTCGTTCTTCCAGATCACCTTCGACCTGACGGTGCTGGCGGCGGTGCTGGCGATCATCGGCTACTCGCTCAACGACACCATCGTGGTGTTCGACCGGGTACGGGAAAACTTCCGCGTGATGCGCAAGGCTTCGCTGATCGAGAACATCAACGTCTCGACCACCCAGACCCTGCTGCGTACCGTGGCCACCTCGGTGTCCACCTTGCTGGCGATCGCGGCGCTGCTGTTCTTCGGTGGTGACAACCTGTGGGGCTTCTCGCTGGCACTGTTCATCGGTGTAATGGCCGGTACCTACTCGTCGATCTACATCGCCAACGTGGTGCTGATCTGGCTGAACCTGAACAGTGAAGACCTGATCCCGCCGGTGAAAACCGAGGGTGTGGACGAGCGTCCATAAGGCTTTTTGCCACTGTCCTGAGCGGTACAAGAAGGCGCGAGTATTGAACTCGCGCCTTTTTTTATGCTCCAAGGCTGGGAGAAGCGCGGGCGTGTTCCCGCAGGTAAATCAGGAGGTTCACGTGAACAAGTCAATGCTGGTGGGTGCGGTGCTGGGTGCTGTCGGTGTCACTGCCGGAGGTGCCGTGGCTACCTACAGCTTGGTCAAGGGCGGGCCGCAATACGCGCAGGTGACGTCGGTGCAGCCGGTCAAGCAGACCGTCAAGACGCCACGGGAAGTCTGCAAGGATGTCACGGTGACCCGTCAGGCGCCGGTGAAGGATCAGCACCAGATCGCCGGTACCGTGCTGGGCGCCGTGGCAGGTGGGTTGCTGGGTAACCAGATCGGCGGCGGCAATGGCAAGAAGATCGCGACCGTGGCCGGTGCCGTCGGTGGTGGCTATGCCGGCAACAAGGTGCAGGAAGGCATGCAGAACCGCGATACCTACACCACCACGCAAACCCGCTGCAACACGGTCAATGACCTGAGCGAGAAGGTGGTGGGGTACGATGTGAAGTATTCGATTGGCGACAAGGCCGGGCAGGTGCGCATGGAGCGCGACCCGGGTTCGCAGATCCCGCTGGACGAGAATGGCAAGCTGGTACTGACGCAGGCACAGCCTGGGCAGTGATGGCCCTTTCGCCGGCAAGGCGGGCTCCTACAAAGCCATGCGCAACCTGTAGGCGCCGGCCTTGCCGGCGAAGAGGCCCGAAAGCCAGCCACAAAAAAGCACCCCGAAGGGTGCTTTTTTATTGCCCGTGTCCCGTCCTGAATAAGGTTTACACCTCCCATCCCGAATTTCCGGAGAGTCAGATGGAGCAAGGTGTAAAGCGCACACAGCGTGATTACTCACTGTCTTTTAAATTGGCGGTGGTTGATCAGATT
>NZ_JASCPN010000180.1:0-255 GCF_029960155.1 Pseudomonas sp. PS01300
AACACCAGCGCATGGCCCTGCGGGCTGTGCTGGAAGTGGTAGTGGATGCCCTCCTCCTCGCACAGGCGCTGGATGAAGTGCAGGTCGGACTCGTCGTACTGCACGCAGTACACCCGCTCGGGGTACATCGCGCCAAGCACGAAGCGGTGGTCGCTGGCGAGGATGCCGTGCTCCTCGAGCACCTGGGCGATGATCTGCGGCACCGTCTTGTGCTGGAAGATGCGCTGGTTGATGCGGTGTGCCAGGTACGCCAGC
>NZ_JASCPN010000181.1:0-255 GCF_029960155.1 Pseudomonas sp. PS01300
CGAACTATGCGACCACGGACAAAGGGGATGTGCCGAGCATCAGCGAACCGCACAAGGTGTATACCGCCTCGGAAACGTTGGCGTTGCTCAAGAACTACGAGATCAACCACGCGAACTTCTATGATCCGAAGGTGAATCAGGAATACCTGATCAACGACAGATTCCTTCAGAACTGGGAACAACTCGCCTATTACGACCGCAACCTCAATTACGGCAAAACCGATCTGCTGGGTGGTGGGATTGGCGTAGGGCAAG
>NZ_JASCPN010000182.1:0-255 GCF_029960155.1 Pseudomonas sp. PS01300
CGTGGACCAGTGCCAAGGGCAAGGGGCAGACGGATGAGACGCTGCGCCAGACGCAGATGGTGGCCAACGGAAACCTGATAATCAATGCGGTAGACGGCATCAAGGTCGATATAAAAAAGATCGACCAGAGGACTGTCAGTCAGTCCATCGACGCCATGGTGAAGGCTGATCCGAAACTGGCATGGTTGAAAGAAGTGGAAGCCAGGGGTGGTATCGACTGGCGCCAGGTGGAGGAAATTCACTCTAGCTTCAAGT
>NZ_JASCPN010000183.1:0-255 GCF_029960155.1 Pseudomonas sp. PS01300
ACGTGATGTCGGTTACCCAAACCTTGTTGGGTTCCACAACATCGAACTGGCGCTTCAGCAAATTGGGTGAGACGACCGCTGGCTTACCGCCGTACTTTCCAGGGCGGCGTCGATAACCTGTCTGAGAGCGCAGCCCTTCAAGACGCATCAGCCTCGCCACACGATGACGACCACAATCCTCACCGACCTCGCGCAGATCGTCGTGGATTTTGCGATAGCCATAAACGCCGCCGCTCTCCAGCCAGGAATGCTTGA
>NZ_JASCPN010000184.1:0-255 GCF_029960155.1 Pseudomonas sp. PS01300
ACACGGTACTGCAGAAGACCCCGTTCAGCTTCGACGTGTCGGTGTGGGAGTTCTTCTGGCCGCTGATGACCGGTGCGCGCCTTGTGGTCGCTGCTCCTGGCGACCACCGCGACCCGGCCAGGCTGGTGGCGCTGATCAACCAGCACCAGGTCAGCACCCTGCACTTCGTACCGTCGATGCTGCAGGCCTTCCTGCTGGATGCCGGTGTGCCGAGCTGCACCAGCCTCACCCGCATCGTCTGCAGCGGCGAGGCCC
>NZ_JASCPN010000185.1:0-252 GCF_029960155.1 Pseudomonas sp. PS01300
AGACGTGCACTTCACCTACCGCAAGATCACCTGGACCCACGAAGTGTCCGGTACCTCCGGCTCGGACGACTGGCGTACCCCGGTCGCCGGCTAAGCCTGCGTTAGTTCACTGCCCCGGCCAGCCAGCCAGCCAGCATGGCCGGCCGGGGCAGCCTGTCACCCCAGTTTTTGCAGCGGGAGGAACATCGGATGTTCTCAGCGGCCAACCAGCCCCATTTCACCCTGACCCTGGACGGGGTCGACAGCGACTTT
>NZ_JASCPN010000186.1:0-235 GCF_029960155.1 Pseudomonas sp. PS01300
CCCGATGGTCGCGGTGTGGCAGCACGAGTACGACGCCCTCAACCTGCGTACCTCCACCACTCGTCCGGACGGGCACAAGGTCAGCTGGCTGACCTACGGTAGCGGTCATCTGTTGGGCATGACGGTCGATCAGCATGAACTGCTGGCCTACGAGCGCGATGACCTGCACCGCGAGGTTGTGCGGCATCAGGGCAACAGGTTGAGCCAGACTCAGGCGTGGGACCCGGCGGGGCGC
>NZ_JASCPN010000187.1:0-221 GCF_029960155.1 Pseudomonas sp. PS01300
GTCACGTCGATGGCGGCTTCGGTAGGGCCATACAGGTTGTACAGGCCGGCGTTCGGCAACTTGGCGAACACCTGCTGCTGCGCGTCCACCGGCAGGGCCTCGCCGCTGCAGACGATGCGGGTGAGGCTGGTGCAGCTCGGCACACCGGCATCCAGCAGGAAGGCCTGCAGCATCGACGGTACGAAGTGCAGGGTGCTGACCTGGTGCTGGTTGATCAGCGC
>NZ_JASCPN010000188.1:0-203 GCF_029960155.1 Pseudomonas sp. PS01300
GCCGTGCTCCTCGAGCACCTGGGCGATGATCTGCGGCACCGTCTTGTGCTGGAAGATGCGCTGGTTGATGCGGTGTGCCAGGTACGCCAGCTGCGGGCGCAGCACCAGCCGGTAGCGCGACAGGCGCCGCCCGGCCTCGCCCTGCGCGGCGCTGTAGACCAGCCCGTGAATGCCGCTGCCGCTGGGCGACAGCTGCAGGAAGG
>NZ_JASCPN010000189.1:0-201 GCF_029960155.1 Pseudomonas sp. PS01300
GTTTGAACGCCGATGGCGTCTGGTTGAGCACGGTGACCCCCTGCTCGCACAGCAACTGGAAGAACTCTTCCGGTGCCCGGCTGGTGGCCTGCGGCACGATGACCAGCCTGCCGCCATACAGCAGCGCACCAAAGATCTCCCACACCGAGAAGTCGAAGGCATAGGAGTGGAACAGGCTCCACACGTCACTCGGCCCGAAGT